>PAFJ01000035.1 GCA_002704325.1 Gammaproteobacteria bacterium
GCCACTTATAGAACAAGCCAGAATCCATGACTTACGTCATAGCTTTATGGCAGTGTTACGACAAGAAGGTACCGAGATGAAGACTATCCAGCGATTAGGTGGGTGGGAATCAGAGGCTGCAATGAGCCGGTATCTACACGTTACAACCCCCGAGCTTGCAACGGCTGCTAACAATCTGTCTAAGGTGCTTGTGCAATGAGCAATTTTGACAACAAGATTATTAAGTCGTTAGGAATTCTCGAAGGGTTCGTAACCCTTGGAAAAAACAGGAAAGGGTGTCGAACCTTAGTGAAAAAGGTGTCGAACCCTATGGGTGTAAGGTGAAAACCTTTCGACACCCAAGAGGTAACTANTTGATCTATATAGACTGAATGGCGGAGAGAGAGGGATTCGAACCCTCGAAGGCTTTTACACCTTACACGCTTTCCAAGCGTGCGCGATCGACCACTCTGCCACCTCTCCGATATTTAGCTGCCGAATAGCTTTATAGAAGTGGCGGCAACCCACCCAGCCACACCTCGGCGCCCGAATCCACTGTTACCGTTGCTCCCTTCCGGGCCTGGCGGAGTTCACAATTTATCGCCGCGAGGGGACCAAAGTGGGTCACCATAGCGGCGCGTATGCTAGCCGAATCACTTGGCGATTGCGAACGAATCCAGTGCTTTACTGAGGCGTTCTTGCGTTCGCCCGCGCGAGGCAGTAAAAGGCTATTTTTTGCTGAGCGATTCGCATGCGCGACGACCACCGCCCCTATTCGCTAAAAGTTGCTCTGGCCCGCATCGAAGCCTTTTGGGTAAACCGTTTCATTCGCCCGCAATTGGATTCCCTCGGGCGCCATTCCATGATCATGAAACCTTGGTTTTTGAAACTCTACGGACGCAACATTCATTTTGGCGAAAGCGTCCATGTGATCACGGCGAAGGATCGCACCGTCCGGCTAACCACTTGGGCAATGAACGAACATCAGGGCGAAATCCACGTGGGGGCCTTTGTGCTGCTCTGCCCCGGGGTGCGTATTGATTCAGCCAGCGCCGTGACCATTGGTGAGAGTTCGATGATCGCCGCTGGGGCGTATCTTACTGATGCTGACTGGCATGATATTTACGATCGTACCCAAGCAATCGGTCGCACCAGCCCAGTCACCCTTGGCAACAATGTTTGGATTGGCGATGGCGCCATTGTCTGTAAGGGCGTGTCTATCGGCGATAACTCTATTATTGGCGCCGGCTCCGTAGTGACCCAGGATATACCCAGTAATGTCATCGCAGCTGGCAATCCGGCCAAGGTGCTACGACCTTTAGACCCAGAGCAGCCTTTAACAACTCGGCGGTCTCTGCTGGAGGATGGCGATGCCCTAGCCGCACAAATGGATTCACTGGAACGATGGGCACGGGCAGACAAAACCTGGCCCACTTGGCTGCGCTCCATTATCGCGCCCACCAACAAACACTAATCTACTGCCGCGCGACTCGAATCTGCGGCGCAACATTATCCTCACTGCTGCGGTAAGGATTGATATCAATGCCTCCACGGCGCAGGAACCGACCGTACACGGATAACTGTCGTGGGCTACAGCGTTGCCAGATGTCCGCGAAGATCCGTTCGATCGTCGTTTCATGGAAGGCCTGATGGTTTCGGTAAGACACCAGATACCGCAACAAACTTTCAGGCTGGATGGTCACGCCCCGACATTCGATGGCGATGCTGGCCCAATCAGGCTGACCTGTAACTGGGCACAAGCTGCGAAACACATGGCTATGCACGCTTTGTTCGCGCTCAGCGGCTGTATTTTCACAAACGATAAGCTCGGGGCTGTAGTCGTAGATCTCAATGTCTATGTCCAGATCATCTAAGCACTGCCCTCTCAAAACCCCAATGTCACTGCTTGCAACAACCCCTTTCAAATCGACCTGAATGGTACTGCCAAAGCCGGCGCTTAGATCGCCCGCTAAGGTTTCCAACAACTCCGATGAGCTTGCAAAGCGAGTCTGACTGAAACCATTTAAATACAGCTTCATCGACTTACTTTCGATAATGTTCGGCGAATGTGCCGGTACGCTAAAACTCAGTTCTGCCACTTCCGGTTTACCGCGCCCGTTGAGCCAAGAAAACTCATAGGCTGTCCACTGATCTTCACCAGCGGGTTGAATACCTTCGAGGCCAACCGCATCCCGCGCCGCCGTTCTCGCAATGGGATGCAATAACGACTTGTCGTAGCCGTCTCGATACCGGGTTTGCGCGCCCAGAGGTCCCCCATGAATAGTGGGCGAAGTGGCCATATCGCTGCTCATATTGGTGCTGCTGTGGAGTGTCCTTAGAATAGCAGACGCTATCTAGTCTTGGGTAACGTTGCGCGCATCAACAAACGCGAAAACCCGCCTTGCCTAATAGCAACCACCCCGCTAAAGGTTTAATCTGCAATATCTAAACTAAGTGCAAAACATGCTCGACACCTTCCAATCCATCACGACGACGTTCGCCGATCTTGCCTGGGGGCCTTGGTTACTTTGGTTGTTGCTCGGCGGCGGTTTCTATTTTCTGGTGCGCTCACGCTTTACTCCCTTTCGCTATCTAGGCCATGCCATTGATCTAATCCGCGGCAAATACGACGACCCCAATCATCCNGGNCANATTAATCACTTCAGTGCGCTNTCCGCAGCNTTGGCGGGCACCATTGGTATGGGGAACATTGCGGGCGTCGCTTTAGCAATAAAAATCGGCGGCCCAGGCGCGATTTTTTGGATGTGGGTGACCGCCATCTTGGGCATCGCAACCAAGTTTTTCACCTGTACTCTAGCCGTTATGTACCGCGGNAAAGACGATGCAGGAGAACTGCAGGGCGGGCCGATGTACGTGATTCGTGAAGGTCTGCCCAAGCGATTCCACTTTCTCGCTTTCTTCTTTGCCATCGTCGGTATGGTCGGCTGCTTACCGGCGTTACAGGCCAACCAATTGATCCAGATCTTTCGCGACTTGGTATTTTTCGAGCAAGGCATTATTGCTCCGGGCGCTGATCCGTTTTACTACAATCTAGGCAGCGGCATTGTGCTCGCTGCGCTCACTGCCTTGGTAATCTTTGGCGGTCTTTCGCGCATCGCGCGTACCGCAACGGTCTTGGTTCCCCTTATGGCGGTCTTGTATCTCGCCACCATCATCATTGCGCTTCTGATGAATGCCGACCAAGTCCCCGCCGCTTTNAGTTTCATTCTCACTGATGCGTTTTCCGGTGACGCTGTGGCAGGTGGTAGCCTGTTGGCTGTAATGATCTATGGGGTGCAACGCGGGGCGTNCAGTAATGAAGCCGGTATGGGCACCGAATCACTAGTCCATGGGGCCGCTAAAACGGATCAACCGATACGTCAGGGCTTAGTCGCAATGGTCGGCCCAATCATCGACACAATGATCATATGCACGGCCACAGCACTGTTGATTTTGGTGTCCGGCACTTGGCAGGGAGCCGAGGCNGAAGGCGTGACGCTGACCGCTAACGCGTTCACTAATCTGCTCGGCCCCGTTGGCACTGTAATTATTTTCGCCTGTGTCTTGAGCTTTGCTACAACGACAATGTTCACCTATTCGTTTTATGGATCTCAATGCGCGAGCTTTGTTTTCGGCACCCGTCATAGATCCACTTACCAAATGGTATTCGTTGCAGCCATCGTNCTGGTGTCAGTCATGTCTATCGACGCTGCCGTTGGCTTAATTGACGGTTCATTCGCGCTTATGGCNATCCCGACCATGGTTTCTGCAATTTGGTTGGCGCCCAAGGTGTTAGCCGAGGCTAAGATCTATTGGAAGACCTTACCAATCACANAGTCCAATTAAGTCGTACTGCGCGCAACTGCGAGGACAACCCTTTTATGCCCTACCAACCGTTACCCAAGGAGCTACGTGCGCCAAAACCCGCAAGCCAGCACACCCAACGAGCGCAGGCAAAGGTGCGNGAAGAGCTAAATTTTGACGATCGCCAAAGTTTCGAGGATGCTCGCAAGGGTTTCATCGCAACCATAAAGCCNTTGACCCTGCATAGTGAGGGCGGCCAAATTACCTACGATCTTGAGCGNGTGTCATTCCTGAAAAAAGAAGAAGCGCCTGACACAGTGAATCCTAGCCTGTGGCGACAAGCGCAGCTGAACGCCCAACATAACGGCTTGTACGAGATAAGCGATGGCCTGTATCAGGTGCGCTCGTTTGACATCGCCAACATGACCTTAATCCGTGGCCGCACAGGNTGGATTATTGTCGATCCGCTGACCTCTAGCGAATCCTCCNCAGCAGCTTTGCAATTAGCGAATGAACATCTGGGTGAACGAAAAGTGGTCGCTGTGATTCATACGCACAGCCACGCTGACCACTTTGCCGGAGTCCTGGGCGTTATCAATCATGAAGATGCCGCCAGCGGACGCATTGCTGTTATCGCGCCCAAAGACTTTGTTAAAGAATCGCTAAGCGAAAATGTTTTAGTCGGTAACGCCATGGGACGGCGCTCNACCTACATGTACGGCAATTTACTGCCCGCATCGCCCACAGGCTACGTTACAACCGGNCTTGGCGCGGCTTTATCCATGGGATCGACCGGATTTATCGTACCTAACGACTATATTTGCGAAACCGGTGAGACTCGGCTCATCGATGGCATCGAATTTGAATTCCAGATGACTATGGGCACAGAAGCACCCTCTGAGTTCGTGTTTTATCTGCCACAGTTCAAAGCGCTGTGCATGTCGGAGATCACCTCACACCACTTGCATAACGTCTACACCCCTCGCGGCGCTCAGGTGCGCGATGCCTTGGCTTGGGCCGCACAAATCAATGAATCCGTAGAACTGTTCGGCGATCGCCTAGAAATCCAATTTGCCTCTCATCATTGGCCGATTTGGGGCCGCGAAGCCGCAGTTGAGTATTTGCAGAGCCAACGCGATCTTTACAAATACATCCACGACCAAACTCTGCGTCTCGCCAACAAGGGCTACAACAAAGAAGAAATTGCAGAGCGCGTATCGCTACCCAAATCGTTAAGCGAAAAGTTCTACAACCGCGACTACTACGGCACCGTGCATCACAATAGTCGCGCGGTTTATGTAAAGTACTTAGGCTTTTTCGACGGTAATCCTGCCAATTTGTATCCCTTACCGCCTACCGAGCAGGCCGTTCGGTATCTAGATTTTATGGGCGGTGCTGATGCTGTGGTGAATAAAGCCCAAAACTACTTCGCCGCTGGNGATTATCGCTGGGTAGCCGAGGTGCTCAATCATGTGGTCATGGCAGACCCCGAGCATATCGCCGGACGCGCATTGTTAGCAGATACCTATGAACAACTGGGTTACCAGTCAGAATCTGCGCCCTGGCGAAACTTTTATCTGTGTGGCGCATTGGAACTTCGCGAAGGTCTACCTGAAACACGTAATTATGCTGCGAGCGCCGGCATGGCCGCGGGTATCCCCATCGAGAATATCTTCCAAGTAATGGCAGTACGTTTACTGCCCGAGGAAGCCGCTGTGCAAGACCTGCAACTGCTGCTGTGCTTCGGTGATCTTGAGCAGGACTATGTGCTACAAATAAAGAATGCGGTGTTGCACTATTTCGTCGCCGCGCCGGAAAACGTGACCGATGCGCAGTTGTCGCTCACCAGCACNCACTTTAAACAGATGATTATGGGACAAGTAGGTGCTGCGGAATTAATGGAGCAGCAATATCTGCAAGTCGACGGCGATGTTAACGCGTTGTTGCGACTTGGATCATTATTCGACCAATTCCCACGCCGCTACCCGCTTGTCACACCGCGAGACCAATGAGGCTTGCTAGCGCTATTAAGAGGAGAGAGCTATGCAGACAGTGTCAGTAACCTGTGCAGCAGGGGAAATCCAAGGCCGAGTAAAAGAAGATGCCCTACTATTTGCCGGCATACCGTACGCACAACCGCCAGTAGGCAACCTGAGATTTAAGGCACCGCAACCATTACGGCCCTTTTCCGAGCCGTTTCCAGCGCTGAAATTTGGTCCCGCGGCACCCCAGATTCCGAGCGGCGGCATGACCGACAGCGCGCCGGTTCGCTGGGACGAAGACTGCTTAACTTTGAATATTTCAGCCCCAATAGGGATTCAGGACGAAGCACGCAATCGCGCGGTTTTGGTGTGGATTCATGGCGGCGGCTATCGCACCGGCCAAGGTGCAATTCCTTGGTATAACGGCACCCGCTTTGCNCGGGATCAAGACATTATTGTGGTCTCAATCAATTACCGGCTCGGTGCCTTGGGCTTTGCTGATCTCACCCATCTTGGCGACGAATTCAAAACATCCAACGTCAACGGCATGCTCGATCAAATTGCGGCACTGCAATGGGTGCAACGTAACATTAGCGCTTTCGGCGGCGACCCAAGCAAGGTCACCATTGCCGGCGAGAGTGCCGGAGCATTTAGCGTCGGCGCGTTGATGGGTTGTCCGGCAGCTAAAGGTTTGTTCACCAGAGCCATAGCACAAAGCGGCGCGGCTCAGCACACCCTCAACCCAGAAGCAGCGCAAACTATCGGTAAGACGTTCTGCGCGCAATTACAACAAGACAATGCAGTGGGNTTACTGGCGGCNTCTGTGGAGGACATTCTTTCCGCGCAAANCGCTACTGCCGCTCAATTCGAATCCGGCGCCGGCGTGNTCAGCAAATTAGGCACCAGTGTTTCGACGTTTTACCCAGTCCACAACACCGAACTGATGCCNGAGGATCCGCTACAGGCGATCAGNTCNGGNAATGCCGCNGATGTTGNTGTGCTAATAGGCAGCAATAGCGATGAGACAACGCTNTGGGGCCACGGCGACGTGGATGACACNAAGCTGCAACGAATNGCTGCAGAATNCAATGTTACCAACGGCGTAAGCACTTATCGGGCCAATCGCCCNGACGCTAGTGCGGCCCAACTGCTTGTCGCNCTGACCAGCGACCATATGTTCAGAATCCCAGGCATNCGTCTCGCAGAAGCTCAAACCGAGCATACGCCTAACGTCTGGATGTATTTATTCGACTGGAAATCCAGAGCTTTCGACGGGCGCTTGGGCGCAACTCACGCCCTAGAAATCCCATTCGCCTTCAACAATTTGGATCGAGCTGGAGTCGATATATTCATCGGCCCGGGACCCGTACCCCAGCACCTAGCAGATACCATGCATGATGCTTGGAGTGCCTTTATTAAGAACGGCACACTTNACTGGCCAAGTTATACCCTAGCTCAGCGCGCAACTATGGTNTTCGACGACAGCAGCGCTACGGTGGACGATCCGATGAGCGAGGAACGGATTATTTGGGAAGNCGTGCGCTGATNACCTTAAGAATTCGTCGGCGTGTAGATCCAGCGCATGGCGCGCATGACGCTGGGCCATGGTGGTAAACATCTGGTCTCCACGCTCGGTGCGCTCCACAATCATCGANGCAACAACGGTCACAGCAAATCCGGAAAAAGCACCATAGCGGTATGCTTGCCAACATTCGGGCCACTGAAAATTCGTCACTCCCGAAGCACAAAGGGCATCAAAATATTCCCGCACCAATTGCTCCTCAACGGGCACGCGATCCGCGGAGGTCAGCCCTGCACCAATGAAATAGGCCACATCACTGAGCGGTGACCCTAGGGTAATGCTCTGCCAGTCTACTGCCGCAACACTAATGCTTGAGTCATTGCTACTGAACAACAGGTTGTCCAACCGATAGTCGACATGAATCAGCGAAAATACGTCGGGCAACCCATCAGCCATCAGCGGCGACTCATCGTTCTCGCCCAATTGCTGAATAATGCGGCACTCATCGTCTGCCAACTTGGCACCATAACGATCGACAAATCCAGGCAGTTGCGCACGATAGAGATCCCGGGTGGCGGAGGCTGGACGCCCCTCGCGGTTGTATAGCCAGCTTAATTCAGACAGAGTCGAGTCGCACCAACTCGGCCCATGCAGACCAACCAATTGCGTGAGTGCCGCTGTAGCGGTCTGAGCATCACAGCCGCGCAGTTGATCGCCTTGCTGAGCAGGCGCCAAGTCTTCCAGCAGTAGAAAGAACTCCGGCCCCTCTCCTTCAATCTCGGCGAAATAACATCGCGGCGTACGGATGCTCAACCGTGTTTGTAACTGCTGATAAAAACGAACTTCTTTGAGAAAGTTTTGCAATGCAACACCCGTGGCGCGACTGCTCGGATCGTCCGACGGAAACTTGCCCACCAGACTTATTGGCGCGTTACTGGACCCGGTCGCATAATCGAACGTGTAGCGAATGCATTTGCCAATTTGTCCTGTACCCACACGATCCGCAGTGAAGCCGCTTACTTTGGCGTCGATACCGTTAGTCTGAAAACACTGATTGAACCAAGCCGCATCAATCGACTGTTCGTTAGGAATGGGTAACATCATTGCTATTCTCCGGTCGCCAAGCGCGCATCAAATAGTGGGGCAGCGGGCGCAAAACGCTGCCTGTGTTTTGCTACGGCAGCTTGGATTTTCCCGACAACCTCGGGATTCCCAGCAGCGACGTCAAACCGCTCCGACGGGTCTCGATGCAAGTTGAAGAGTAGCGGCTGTTTATGCTCAGAGCGCGTAGGCGGCAGGCCATAAGCGCCCTCTGTAACAAAGTGCAACTTCCAAGCTCCAACACGGTATGCATAGAGGGTGCCACGGCGGTAATAAGCCAGTTCATTACGTGGACTCGACGCCTTACCAAACAAAGTCTGCGTCAAGTCTTTGCCATCAACACCGGTCGCCACATCACTACCCACGATCGACATTACAGTTGGAAATACATCCAATGCAGAACCTATATCGCTTACTACCCCCGGCGACACCTTACCTGGCCAGGAAAATACCGCCGGCACGCGCATTCCACCTTCAAAGGTGGTGCCCTTACCATCACGTAGCAGCCCGGCGCGACCACCCTCTTGATTCATAGTCAACCAAGGCCCGTTATCACTGCTAAAGATCACTAACGTATTGTCCTCAACCCCCGACGCCCGCAAGGCTTGCCGAATTTGGCCAACGCTCCAATCAATTTCTTCCACCACGTCGCCGTAGCGGCCACCGATACTTTTGCCCACAAAATCGGAACTGCGGAAGAGTGGCGTGTGCGGCATGGTGTAGGGCAAATAGACGAAAAACGGATGCTGCCGATTGCGCTTAATAAACTGCACCGCCGCATCGGTGTAGCGTCGGGTCAAATTTGCCTGCACGGTGGGTTGTTCAACTGTGTCAACATACACGCCGTCACGGCGCTGACTACTGATCAGCGGCGTAGCGTAATCCTGCTCTTTNGGATTCGCGTATTTCTGTGCACGGCGCGCGTAAGATTCGGCACTGGATTGGTCATCCCCACGTTGNGACATGGCAACCAATTCCTCAAAGCCAGGCTCATCCACCCAGTCCATATCGTTAGAGTATGGAACACCAAGCCATTCATCGAATCCGTGCCGAGTCGGCAAGGCATGNGGCGCATCACCAAGGTGCCATTTACCGAACATACCGGTGCGATAACCGCGTTGTTGCAACGCTTCAGCGATGGTGACCTCAGCATCTGGTAGCCCACCTGGCTCATTCGGAAAGTAAACCCCAATCAAGCGCCCATATAATCCCGTGCGCAGCGGCAACCGCCCAGTGAGTAATGCCCCNCTGCTTGGGGANCAAACCGGTGCAGCGACATAAAAATCCGTCCAACGCTGGCCAGTTNGCGCCAGATCATCAATATGCGGGGTGCGAATGTATGGATGTCCGTAGCTTTGAACATCGCCATAGCCAAGATCATCAGCAAACAGAATNACAATGTTAGGCGGGGGTAAAAGCCGACGCTCCGGTGCGAGCGCTGTCGNGGCCAAGACACTGCCGAAACTCCATAGTGACAAAACCAAAACTACTGCTCGCCGCTGCATCAATCTAGCCTCCTACTCTCTGTACACGCCCAACACTAAAGCGAAACCAGCGCACAAGTCACCCTATTCAGGGTAGCCGTCCAAGCTCTTGTGCAAACCCTCTAACAACTGACCGATACAGGCGCTGAGCATTACAAAGTCGGCATCATGCTTCGCCAGAGGATCGTCCATTGGCTCGTCGGGCATAGATTCCTGATCTGCCAGTCTGAGCTTGCGCACCACCAAGTCAGCGTCCAGTACTAAACGAAATACCTGATCGAAATTTAGGCCTAGACGATCAACTGTCAGCCCCTCTGTGACGTGCCGTCGCACCGCTGGATCGGCAAGATCAATATCCAACCAGTTTACTGTTGCTGCAACATCGCTGGGATCGCGCATACGGCACTCGCGACCGAGCGAAAATGAATCTACCCTGGACTGCAAGAACACCCGCGTNAGCAAATCTANAACCGGACGCCGATACACTAACGGCGCGAAATGCAGGCTGACCATAGCCCGACCAAGATTATCCAAGAAATATTCCGCCACTGTTTGTGAGGGGGTGCCTACCACTAGCAATTTTTGNTCACGCAAGAAAAAGGCCTGTACCCGATCCGACCGGGTCAGCGCTTGGGGCAGCAACTGTGAATAGACTTCTTCTTTGAGTTCACGCTTCTCAGCACGGTTCGGCTCGTTACGCATGCGTTGTTTGAACTCAGCAATGCGCTCCGCCAGCGCTTCCTTTACCGCCGCTACCGGCAACACTCGGGTCTGCACGCGCAATTGCATCAAGTCGTTTCCAGCTAGCCGGCGGCATAACAAATCACCGACATTCTCCAACGGCGGTTCAAAACCACCACTACGCTCTGCAAATGCTCCGCAGGGTTTAAATTCTGCAGCCGCGAGCAGATCCGACAGTGCTTCTTCACTATCTGGCCATGCGGTTTGGATACGATAGACACGAAAATTGCGAAAATTTGAATTCACATTNACTCCAACAGTTATCTTTGCAGGCCTGATCCCGCACCGAACTGCACAGTGTACTCTGAGCAGCGCACCTTTACTCTGCACGCCCCAACAATTGATTACCCACTCGGTCGCGGTATGATCAAGGCATCGCAGTTGAGGGGATACCGATGAAGCAAGATTTACCACAGCCGACTGGCGCGCTACTGACAACCCGCCGCAAGCTCATGCAATACGCCACTTTGTTGGGCGTGGGTTCCACCAGCTTATTACAATCGCGTGATTTAAAAGCAGCAATCGTTGATGGCAAAGAGGCCGCGGGGCTAAATAATCCTTGGCCACAAATGCAGTACCGCAAATTAGGCAGAACCGGCCATAACAGCAGCCGCTTAATCTTCGGCTGCGGCGCTACCCTGTCGCGCAGCCGACATGACGATCTGCTAAATCGCGCGTTCGACGCCGGGGTTAATACGTTCGATGTGGGTTATAAGCATTACTACAACAACGCCGAGCGCAACTTAGCGCCATTTTTAAAAACCCATCGCGACGATATCTTTCTGATCTCCAAGGCTCAGGTGCCTGCGGGCATTGATTGGGACGAAACGATCAGCGCGGCTCAGGCAAAAAAGGCAGCTCGAGGTTGGCTGGCATTCTTAGATGAAAGCCTCACAGAAATGGGCATAGATCACGTCGATGCTTACTATTTCATGGGCCAAAATAACGTTTCGATTATGCGCAGCGAAGAACTGCATCGAGCCTTTGAAGAGGCTAAGGCTGCTGGCAAGGTGGACTATTTAGGCGTTTCTACCCATGAAAATGCCGAGAATGTTTTGCAAGCCGCCATCGATACCGGCGTATTTGACCTCGCCATGATTGCTATTACGCCCGGCGGTTGGTACGACTGGAACGATCGCTCTATTTTACCCGGCTCACCCCCCATGAAAGACCTGCAACCGCTCTTGCAGCAAGCTAAGGAGCAGGGCATTGGTATCGTCGGTATGAAAGCCGGTCGCTATCTGGCGGGTCGTGCATGGTTAGGCTGGGGCAATCCCAAGGCATTCGACGACTTCTACGAACCTAAACTCCTGCAGGCAAAACTGTCAGAGTTCCAACGCAGCTACGCTTTCGTACTTGAGCACGGTATCGATGCTGTCAACGCGGATATGCAAAGCCTATTGCACCTGCAAGAGAATTTTATTGCGGCAGCGACATCGGCTGATTACTTCGAGCAAACCGCATAAATGGCAACTGCACTGTTCTATCAACCCCAGTGCGGTATCGCTGGCGATATGCATATGGCAGCGTTGATTGATTTAGGCGTTCCTGCCGATTACGTGGACACAGAACTGGCCAGACTCGGTCTTGGCAGCGCTTTTTCGCTGCAACTGAATAATGCGCAAAAAATGGGTATCAGCGGCATCAATGTCCGAGTTATGGCCGAAGATCAGCACCATCATCGGCACCATTCGACTATTCAGCGCATGATTCGCGATGCTGGTTTCAGCTCAAGTATCGAGCGGCGCGCTCTGGACATATTCCAGCTCATTGCAAATGCGGAGGGCAAAATCCACGGTATCGCACCTGAAGACGTACATTTCCATGAAGTCGGCGCAATTGACTCCATCGTCGACATCGTCGCGGCAGCTGTATGCATCGACTATCTGCAACCCGATATCATCCTATGCAATCCTGTCGAGGTCGGCAGCGGGTTTGTAGACTGCGCCCATGGTCGCTTTCCTGTGCCCGCACCCGCTACACAAGAACTACTTGTGGACGCACCCTGCACGTATGGCGCAGTGAATGGCGAATGCACCACCCCTACTGGCGCCGCAATTCTGGCNGCCAGCGTCGACGAATACGCGCCACGCAACGCCTTCAAGCCAAGCAAAATAGGCTATGGCATCGGCGTCAAAGACTTTGCGATACCCAATGTGCTGCGCGTAGCCCTGGGTGACTACCAAGCGGAAGACGAACTGTCTCAGCATATAAAGCTAGAAGCTAACATTGACGATATGAGTCCTGAGGCATTTGAGCCGCTTATGAATGCCTTGTTTGAGGCCGGCGCAGCCGACGTCTATCTGACCCCAATTGTGATGAAGAAAAGCCGCTCAGCGCAGTGCCTAAGCGTGTTATGCGAGACAGACAAAGCCAAGACTCTNTCCGATCTCATACTCAACCAATCCACGACTATNGGCCTGCGGCANTCGCCCTTCAGCAAGCGCGTATTACCCCGACATACCCGCAGTATCGATACNCAATTCGGCACNGTCAGAGTNAAAGAGGTGACCCAACCCAANGGTCGNATGCGCTGGAAACTCGAGCACCAAGATGTGTTAGACATCGCTGCCCNCAACGCAGACAGCGACTACCAAGAATTACGAAAAGTTATAAATAAAGAGGTTGAGGAATATTACTCAANCCTTTGATTTATAACGAAATNGTTATCTAAGCTACTGCCCCGCTGGCTTTCAATTCGGCAATTGCAGCTGCATCTAGGCCCATACTTGCCAGCACCTCCTCAGAATGCTCGCCGGGCGCAACAGGCGGCTCCGGAAGTTCAGGCTCTGTTCGTGAAAAGCGCGGCGCTGGTGCGGCCTGCACAATATCAGCCGACGCTACAAAGGTATTCCGTGCCTGGTTATGGGGATGCGCTACTGCCTCGTCAAAATTCAAAATTGGCGCATAGCAGATGTCCGTACCTAGCATGATTTCATCCCATTCATCGCGAGTCTTGGTCGCGAGGACAGCGGCGAGTTTTTCACGCAACTTGGGCCAATCGTCGCGGCTCATCTGTTTTGCCAATTCAGGGTCCTGATCGAGGCCAGTTTTTTCCAGCAACAGGGCATAAAACTGCGGCTCGATAGAGCCAATAGAAACAAAGCGCNCATCCTTGGTTTCATAAGTGCCATAAAAATGTGCTCCACCGTCCAACAGGTTACTGCCGCGATTATGGTTCCACACACCCTGCCCCATCAGACCGAAGATCGAATTCGCAAGCAGGGCCGATCCATCGGTCATTGCCGCATCGATCACCTGACCCTTACCCGAGACACCGCGTTCATACAAAGCGGCGACAATACCGAAGGCCAGTAGCATGCCGCCACCACCAAAATCACCCACCAGATTGAGCGGCGGGGTTGGACGAGATCCCGCTTCACCAATAGCGTGCAGCACACCAGATAAAGAGATGTAGTTGATGTCGTGGCCCGCAGCATGCGCCATGGTGCCCGTCTGCCCCCAGCCGGTCATTCGCCCGTATACGAGTTTGGGATTACGTTCTAAACATACATCGGGGCCAAGGCCCAGACGCTCGGTTACGCCGGGGCGAAACCCTTCCAGCAGCACATCAGCAGTCTCAACGAGCTTTAATACCGTTTCCACGCCTTGAGGATTCTTAAGATCCACAGCGATACTTTTTCGCCCACGAGCCAAAACATCAGCTGTGCGCGCGCCACTNCCCACCGCAGCTGATCGATCCACTCGAATGATTTCAGCGCCCATATCTGCCAGCATCATGCCGCAGAATGGCCCTGGGCCAATACCTTGGAGCTCGACAACTCTTAATCCNGCTAATGGTCCCATTTAATCCCCCTAATAGTGTTTGCTGGACTCGCATCCAGTCGTATATTCAGCGCTCATTGTAAGGAGCATTCCGCCGTCAATAAAGATGCCGCGCCAGAGTGCTTTGCATTGGACGAGAGCCATCTTAAACTTAAACTTGGGATAACCGGAGCATAACTGAATGGTCGATATCGACGACTTAAAAGCGCAATACCTAAATAACGAATTTGACCAAAAAGACTTCGTGCTGAGTGCCGATCGGCTAGTGATCGCCGCCACTGCATCCGGCGAGTCGCGTCCTCAATTCATCGACCCGGAGCATCCAGACTTTCAAGCAACACCCGCCTTTTTATGTAGCCTGGCATCGGGCCGACACCTGCCCATTGATTTTCCGGCGCTTGGTGGTGTGCCTATGGATGGCGGCAAGGCGGTCGAATGTTTCGCCCCAGTGCGTCCAGATACCAAGCTGACAGGCAAGACCCATTTGCATGACATCTATGATAAAAAAGGTCGTTCGGGGCGAATGATTTTTATCGTAGTGCGCTTGGAACTTTTTGACGAGTCCAGCAAGCATCTGGCAACGACAGATTCACGTTTAGTTATTCGGGAGAAATAAAGATGAGCGTTAATACGATTCATGACGTGGAATTTGGTACCGAGCTACCCGTTTTTGAACCCGATACACGTATCGAAAACACAATGGCTTTTGCCCGAGCCGTGGGTTGGGGCGGGCCTCGTTTCGAAGACCATGACGGCGCGCGCGAAGAAGGATTTCCAGGCGCCCTCGTGCCAGGAATTATGGGCATGGGCTTTTTAACCAGCGCAATTCACAGCTGGGCACCGAGTGCCAATGTTGAACACATCGACACCGTGTTTCGGGCGCCCATGCTCGCGGATACTCCAGCCATTATCAGCGCCGTCGTCACCGACATCGATGAAGATGAGGGNCTGGTAGAGCTGGATATGACCGTCAAGAACACTAAAGACGAAACTCGAGTATTCGGCACCGCCAAAATACGCCTGCCTCTTGAATGAGCATTAACTCGGCACCAGGTCGCGCAATGCGATCTCGGTACCGACTTTGACTGCACCGCCCTGTTTGAGCACCGCCATCGCATCCCAATGTGTACCGGCACTCGCCTTGAACCCGACCTGAACTGACTCATCCCAAAATATCGGGCGTCTGAAGTAGATATCGGCGCTGAACGCCTTAGGGCGATAGTAACGCCAGAGCTCAGCCGTTAAATAATGAACACCCATGCCACCGCCGATCAATGGCGCGCGGAAACCCGCTTGCTCGGCAGCCTCCTGTTCATAATGAATACTGTTCCCCTCCATACTGTAGGCTTTGACCCGCTCTGGNGTCAGAGTGTATTTATTCAAAAGCTGCAATTCAGCCGGATCGGCGACCACAGGCTGCGGTCGCTCTCCAGCACCACCCTTGTCCGCCACACTTAGATCCGGCTTCAACGAAGTGCGAACAGCACTGATCACCCGTTGCCCTTGCGCATCTTCAAACCAAACATCTGTGTGTACGCGACGTCCGCGCGGAACCGAAGTTACCTCAAGAATTTCTCCACGCACATTGAGCGGCTCATCCAACAATGGCGGGCGATGCATCTGTAAGCCCTGCAACATATTGATATTGCCTTCGGCACTAATGCCGCTGCGAATGCCGGCATGGATCGCAATACCTATAAAAAACGCCGGATCAACCTGCTCACCGAATACGCCAGCGTCAATACCGCAAGCTGCCAGCTTTTCAGCCTGGTGCGTTGGTACCACCGATATTGTATCCGCCAGATATTGGAATCCAGCCTCGGGCTCTACCCAATGCTCAGGTTGCTCGAGCATCTTTGTCTCCTATCTGAACATATGCGTGCCACCACAAACGGTCAGTGCCTGACCGGTGACGTAGGCGCTGGCATCCGAGGCTACGAATACGGCAATGCCTTTAAAGTCATCTGCTTCACCAAAGCGCCGCATAGGTGTTTGCTCAGTAACCCGCTTAGCCGCCTCAGGGTTATCCCACAATGCTTTGGCGAAATCGGTGCGGATAAGTCCAGGGCATAGTGCATTCACCCGAATGCCTTTGGGGCCCCATTCCATAGCTANGTTTCTTACCAAGGCGATGTCGGCCATTTTAGANATGTTATAGGTGCCTAAAGTATCTGACGGCCCAAACGCCCCAACACTCGCCGTAATCATAATTGCGCCCCGTCCCTTTTCGAGCATATCCGGCGCCACCATCTGACAAAGCCAGTGGTTTGAGCGCAAGTTCGAATTCATGGTTTTATCGAAGGCCTCGTCCGGGATCTCGGACATCGGCCCATAAAACGGATTAACCCCAGCATTGGCGATCAACGTATCGATAGGACCCAAGCGCTCACGAGTTTCATCTACCAGAGCCTGCAACTGTTCCTTGTAGCCAATGTTACAAGCGATNGCGATGGCGCGTTCTTCACCGCAGGCGGCNTTGATCTCGGCTGCGGTTTCTTCGCATTGATCTAGCTTACGACTGGAAACCACCACTTTGCTGCCATGCTCGGCTAACGCCATGGCCATCGATTTACCCATTCCTTTCGATGCACCCGTAATTAAGGCAACCTGCCCTGTCAAATCAAACAGCTGTGTCGTTACGCTCATAAATAATCCCCCTTGCTAAAACCCTAGAGCATACCTCTAGTCCGCGGCCGGGTCTCCTAGCGCCGCAAGAGCATCCTAGTGGAGCGCACGCCTGGGAGTACCCTGCGAACAGCAGTCGAAGAGCATTATTAGNCTCACAAGGCAACGCAGCCGAATCACTTAGGACAGCAAATTCCAGCCTCCATCAGGTTTATCTTGGCAATACTTAAGGTGCTGCAATAATGCCCTGGGCCGATAATTAGCATCGGCGTTCCAACGCGTCTGCACCGATCTATGGATCCATGTCGGTATCTTAACGTCCACAGTCTTGTGGCTAACGACAGGCTCTATGGGGCGCGCATAACGCTCTCGAAGGCGGTAAAAGGTTCTTCGAGATTCATGCATCGCTGCCATCGGATCAGCCTTGATACCCGCAGCAACATGCTTATCTAATCCCAAACCAAGTTGAGACGCTTGTTTAACCATCCATTGCAACGAAATTGCTGAGAGCACCGAGCCGGAATCGGGACACGGCGCATGACCCCCACCAACATCACCGTGGCAGCCAGCAAACCAAACCTGTTGCATGTCCACCCCCTCTCGCGGCAGCCATAGCGTGGGTTGAAAATCGATGCGCCGCTCGTTAAGCGCTAACGCATGTCTACCAACCTCAACATTCATACCAAGTTTGGCGTCATAAAACTCATCGCGATTATCAAACAGCCCAAGAAAGGACATAGGAATGCCCATGGCTCCAACGGTATCCCATACTCCAACAAACTTTATTGTTCTGGATCCAGCGTGGGCGTGCTTTTTGCGAAATACCACCGACGCCTTGCCCTCTGGCGTATAATCTGGCCATGCACGCTTATAATGATCAAAAGCAGTTTGAATCAAGCTCGCATCCGCGCGCTTTAAAATCCCGCAGTTGTTAATCAACCCGCACAGAGATCGCACCGTATAAGCACCACGGCTAAAGCCAAAGAAGAATAGCTCATCACCGGGCGCGTAGTTTTGCACCACGTAGCGATAAGCATCCATGATATTTTTTTGCACGCCCTTACCACTGATGCCTGCAAACCATGGATCCTGATACGAACCGACACCCCAATCATAAAAAACCTGCTGCGCAACACCATCCATGGCCACAGGCCGTATCGCCCGCGCCACCCGCAGCACATTTGTGGGGTAATCTTTTTGCGGATCTTTCTCGGGCCTATTCCAGGTGCCGTCCGCACAAATAACAATCCGTTTTGGCATTTTAACCTCGTCTTTTTNAAACCTGCGAGCTACTCAAAGCTGCGCTTCAGCTTTTATTCAGCCGCTGAGGAAAATTCAACCGCTTGCCGACAAACGGTTATTAATGGCCTACGAGCGCGCAAAACAGTCTCCACCGCTGCGGAAATTTAAGATTTATAAGGCAACTGGCCGCGTAGCCGCNCAATTACAATAAGGCGATTGCAAGGCAGCGGTGATCCCGGCGAAGCCGCTGCCTCCCAAGGAGCATGGCCGTGGTACATTATTCACAGGGACAAGAGATCAGTTCGCAGCACGAGGGGGAAGCCGGCTTGTCGACGCAATTCATTTTTAGTGAGGATCAGGAGCAATTTCGCGACAACGTGGCGCGTTTTCTCGCTGAAAAATCACCCACCACGCAGGTCAGAGCGCAGATGGCCGACGCTCAGGGCTACGACCACGAAGTATGGTCGCTGCTAAACCAGCAGCTCGGCTTAGGGGGGATCGCAATTTCAGAGCAATACGGCGGCGCGGGATTTGGCCCCGCGGAGTTAGCCATTGCATGCGAAGAAATGGGCCGAAGTCTGTACTGCGGACCTTACTTCGCATCCGCGGTCTGTGCGGCATACGCGCTCAGTGCAACTGCCAACGAAGCCAACAAACAGCAATGGCTCCCAGGTATTGCCAGCGGCGATTTAATTGCTTGCGTGGCGATCACTGAACACACACCGATGTGGTCTGACGACGATATCCATACCGCAGCTGCAGTTACCACCAATGGCGAGTATCAACTCTCTGGCACCAAACATTTTGTAATTGATGCGCAGGTGGCTGACGTAATTTTCGTGGCCGCTCGGGAGGCAGACGAGAGCATCAGCCTATTCGCCGTAGACGCAAAAGCCGATGGACTATCAATCAAACCACTGCAAAGTATGGATGCAACACGCAAACTCAATACGCTTACCTTTATCAACACCGGGGCTGAACGTCTTGGCCGTGTGGATCTACCCGNCCTGATGGATTACGCCCTAGTCGCTCTGAGTAACGAAATGATCGGCGGAGCTCAGGCTCTCCTGCAGTCGGCGCTGGACTATACCCAACTGCGCTTTCAATTTGGCCGCAGTATTGCGTCCTTCCAAGCAATCAAACACCGCCTCGCAGATTTATTGCTGGAAGTGGAGCTGGCTAAGTCAGCGGCCTACCAAGCGGCTTATTGTTTAGCGATCAACAAAGATGTGCGCGAACATGCCAGCCTCGCAAAAGCTGCTGTAGGCGAAGCCTATGTGCACGTCGCCTACGAGTGTATTCAATTACACGGCGGCATTGGCTTTACTTGGGAAAACGATACCCAATTATGGTTTAAACGCGCGAAAAGCTCTGAGGTCTTATTGGGCACCCCTGCCGCTCACCGAGAACGTATGCTCCAAGCGATTACCACTGGCGAAACAGCAAAAACAAGGATTGGTTAGCTATGGATATCGAAGAGATTCGTCAAGACGTTCGCTCGTGGCTAGCTTCGAACTGGGATNCAAATCTAGATCTGCTTCAATGGCGCGAGCTTTTGGCAGATTCTGGCTGGGGCGCTCCAGACTGGCCCAGCGATTACTTTGGCCGCGGCTTGGAGCCTCAATTCAGTGCGGTAGTCGACGAGGAACTGGCGCGCATTAATGCGATTGGCGCGGCTCACAGTGGCGTTCGAATGCTCGCAGCCGTAACCCTATTAGCGCATGCGAATCATCAACAAAAACACCAGTACTTGCGCCCGATCCTTACCGGCGAAGCGCACTGGTGCCAATTGTTTAGCGAACCTGGTAGTGGTTCTGACCTCGCCGGGGCAACAACTCGAGCGGATCTACAAGGGGACGAATGGATCATCAATGGTCAAAAAGTTTGGAATACAAGTGCCCACCATGCGCATTTCGGCTTGTTATTGGCGCGCAGCGACTGGGATGAACCAAAACACAAAGGTTTAAGCTATTTCATTCTTGATATGCATCAACCTGGCGTCGAGGTAAGGCAGCTCAAGCAAATGAATGGCCACGCATCCTTCAACGAGGTGTTTTTTACCGACGCGCGAGTGCCGCGCGCTAACCTGATCGGGCAACCCGGAGACGGCTGGCAAATCGCTATGACCACTCTTGCCCACGAACGGCGATCCTTTGACCGCCCGCGCAACCCAGCGGCAAAAGCAGCCTCGCCCGCACCGATTTACCAGCAGTACCAGCAAGAGCTGGAAATTGCCAATGAACCGTATAAGTGGTATCCCCAGCGTGCAGGCCGTGTCGACCTAATACTAAAGCGAGCCAATGAAACTGGCGCTATTAACGACCCAGTGTTGCGGCAGGACATCGCGCGACTGCACATTCTCGCCAGTTCTGCCCTATGGACAGCACAGCGCGCCCGCGCCGCGCAAAAGGCCGGCAAACCTCAGGGCCCAGAAGGTTCATTGGGCAAACTCGCTGCCAGCCATATCGGTCGCCTAGCAGCCCAAATCCACACGCACATCAGCGCTAACGATGCCTTACTCAGCGGCTCTGACAGCCCAATGGATGGCACTATTGCAGAGGTGCTCGTTTCAACGCCCGCAGGCTCCATTGCCGGCGGTACTGACGAAATTCAGCGCAACATCATTGCCGAGCGGGTGCTTGGATTACCCAAAGAGCCTCGCTTTGACAGCGGCCCTTTCCGTGATGTGCGACGCAATAACTCAAAGGAGCCATAGCAACCGTGAGCACACCCGCCCTGCAGGGTCTTAAAGTAATTGAGGTGGGCCAGCTGTTAGCGGGCCCTTTCGCTGGCACCATCTTGGGGTACTTCGGCGCCGAAGTGATAAAGATTGAACCCCCGGGTAACGGCGACCCTATCCGCAACTGGCGTCTACTGGATAAGGATGGCACCGGCTACTGGTGGCGCAGCTTGGGTCGAAATAAGAAGTCGGTGACCGCGAATCTGCGCACAGAACGAGGCCGAGAGGTCCTCAGACGCTTGTTGCTTGATGCCGATGTGGTTATCGAAAACTTTAAGCCAGGCACTATGGAAAAATGGGGGTTAGGTCCAGAACACATCAAACCGCACAATCCACAACTGATTTACACCCGCATTTCAGGTTATGGGCAAAGCGGGCCCTACAGCAGCAAGCCTGGCTACGCATCGGTCACTGAAGCTTTTAGTGGATTTCGCTATCTAAATGGCTATCCAGAGGACGTACCCGTNCGGCCCAACTTGAGCCTTGGCGATAGTGTAGCCGGAGTTCATGCCGCATTAGGAATATTGTTGGCACTATTGGCACGAAAAAATTCCCAACAGGGTCAGGTCATTGACGTCGCCCTCTATGAAGCCATGTTCAACTTAATGGAAGGTGTGGTGCCAGAGTATGACGGCGCCGGAGCAGTCCGCGAGCCCGCGGGCTCAACTCTCACAGGCATTGTCCCTACCAATACCTATCTCTGCCGCGACGGCAAACACGTCGTCATCGGCGGTAATGGCGACTCAATCTATGCGCGACTTATGACCGCCATAGGCCGGGAGGATCTTGCGACCGACCCCGCTTTGGGATCAAACGCTGGACGGGTAGAACAACAAGAGTTGATTGATGCCGCAATCGGCGGTTGGACCAGTGCCCACAAAAGTGCGGCGGTCATTGCCACATTGGAGGCCGCAGATGTGCCGGTTGGCCCAATTTATTCCATCGCAGACGCCTTTGATGATCCTCACTATCAAGCTCGAGGCATGTTCGAAGAGGTAAACACCCCGAACGGCAAACTCAATATACCCGCCATTTTGCCAAAACTGTCTTTAACCCCTGGTCGGACTACCTGGGCTGGCGGCGCCGTAGGCAGTCATACGGACGAAGTTTTGCTGTCGGCGGGCTTCGATAAAGAGGCTTTAGCCACCCTGCGCGAAAACGGCGATATCTAANTAACGTCTATCCTGTNGGGAATCAGTGACNGTGCTNACGCACNAGACGATGCATCNTGGGTTGTCTCGGTTGTATAGCCATCATGCTTCCATCCGTCCAAACCGCCCCNGAGTTCAACGACCTCAAAACCGAGCGACGCAAGATTAAANGCGCCCTTAGTCGACGCATTGCTGCCAACACCATCGCAATAGCAGACATAGAGTTTATCGCTGTCTAATTTTCGGACCATGGCGTTAGACAGGCTTGAATAAGGCAAATTGATTGCCGCNGGAATGTGCTCTTTAGCATAAGCGGCTGCCGAACGAGCATCCACTACCACCAGTTTGCGCTGATCAGCTTGCAAGGCAGCAAACAACTCCGCTGAGTCAATTTCAAAGTCAAGCTTCGCTTGATAATAGTCAATCTGGTTCATTTCCACTCCGCCAACACGGGCTTTAGTTCGCATATTTGCTGGACACAACCTTGCAGCAATGCCCCAACCATGTGATCTAATGCAGAAACTCGGTAAAGTTCTCATCACAGGGAGAGTGAATCATGTCCATAGAGAAAATCGATACAGGAACCGACGAACTGTTGTGTAATGTCGACGAACGCGTTGCTACCATCACTTTAAACCGGCCAGAAAAGCGTAATGCACTGTCAGACCGCCTGACCCCTGCGCTACGCCAGACCTTATTAGATCTCGAGACGCGCAGCGATGTAGGCTGCATTATCATTACCGGTTCAGGCAGCGCCTTCTGCGCTGGCGGCGATGTAGGCGGAATGGGCGCGAGTAAAGCTCCCGCAGATGCGCCACAGCCCTCCGCCGAAGAACGCACAAGAACCCTGATTCAAAAACAGGAAACTCTCACTCTAAGGTTAGCTGATCATGCCAAGCCAACTATTGCGTCGCTACCCGGCGTGGCTGCTGGCGCGGGGTTAAGCATTGCACTGGCGTGCGACATTCGCATCGCCGCAGCCTCTACATTCATCACTACGGCGTTCCGCAACATAGGCTTTTCCGGGGACTACGGCGGCAGCTGGCTGCTTACCCAACTTATCGGCCCTTCCCGCGCCAAAGATCTGTATTACACAGCACGACGAGTCCATGCGGATGAAGCAGTACAATTGGGTCTTTTTAACCGCGTTGTTGCGGATGAAGAACTGGCGAGCGCCACCCTTGAATTAGCTAGGCAGATCGCTTCTGGACCACCAATTGCCCTCGGTTATATGAAAGAGAACATTAATCGTGCGGTCACTGGCGACCTGCGCTCCTGTCTCGCCTTGGAAGCCGATCGAATGACGCGCTGTGCCGCAACCAAGGACCACAAAGAGGCGGTTAGCGCTTTTCTAGAAAAGCGCCCACCACTCTTCAGCGGTCGCTAGACTAGGACTCAATAATGCCAAAATGGTCAAACTGGTCAGGCCGTCTGCAGAGCAAGCCTGATCGTTATCAGCAAATTTACTCCGAACAACAAGCCGCAGCTGTGGCGAGCTACTGTGAACAGAATGGCAAAACCGTACGCGCTGTGGGCGCCGGACACAGCCATCAGGACTTGGTAGCGAATGATGATGTCATCATAGATCTTGTGGGCCTGGCCGGCGTCATCAAAGCTGAAGCAGATTCCGCGTGGGTCTGGGGCGGCAGTCGCATCCACACGCTAGGATTGGCTTTACATCAGCATGGACTGGCNCTACCTAACCAAGGCGATATNGACCGCCAAACNATCGCTGGAGCCACCGCAACAGGCACCCACGGTACCGGCGCCACCTTGGGCAATCTTAGCAGCCGGGTTGTGGGCACCCAGATCGCCTTAGCCGACGGCCAACTGGTGAACTGCGCGGCCACATCAGAAGATCCACTGCACCGTGAACTTTGGNANGCCAGCCGNCTGCATTTAGGCGCNTTTGGTATTGTCACGCGCCTAAATCTAGCCTTGGTTCCAAGCTATCGACTGCAAGAGCGAACTTGGCAAGCGCCGTTGTTGGAGACTCTAGAAAATTTACCGCCGCTAGTCGCTGACAATCGTCACTGCGAATTTTTCTGGCATCCGCACACTGACACCGCCCAAGTGAAAGTGATCAACACCACCAATGCAGACCCCAGCTATCCCCTCGCCGAAGAGGGCGAACGCTGCGGCTGGAATTTTGAGGTGCTGCCGAATCATCGTCCACATTTACATACCGAAATGGAATACAGCGTGCCAGCTGAGCACGGACCTGACTGTATGCGCGCAATCAAAGTGCTGCTCGAACAAAAGTTTCCAGACGTGCGCTGGCCGGTGGAATACCGCACATTAGCGGCGGATGATGTTTGGCTGTCCACCGCTTACGAACGAGCCACAGTGACCATTTCAGTGCATCAGGCGGTCAATGAACCAGATGAGCCTTACTATCGGGCCTGTGAAGAAATATTCCTGAATTTCGACGGTAAGCCACATTGGGGCAAAGCCAACTATCTCTCGGGTGAGCAATTGGCAGNGCAGCATCCGCGCTGGGAAGACTGGTGGCGNGTGCGCGACCGTGTCGACCCCAATGGCGTATTTTTAAACCCTTATATGCAACGCATCAGACCCTAACAATGGGCTGACATCCGACAAACGAACTCAAAGGTCTC
This sequence comes from Gammaproteobacteria bacterium, assembly GCA_002704325.1. Lineage (GTDB taxonomy): Bacteria > Pseudomonadota > Gammaproteobacteria > Pseudomonadales > Azotimanducaceae > UBA4421. The sequence continues at coordinate 24,776 of PAFJ01000035.1, forward strand.
CCATGTACCCCACTTATACCTCGAAGTTCCCAGAACTAGGATTTTATGGACTGCCGGGGCACAGTCGCAGCCCTAGAGATATTCTGCGCCAAGCTCAGGATGCCGAAGCCTTAGGCATCGGTAACATCATGATCTCCGAACGCGCCGACTTTAAAGAAATTTCCGCACTNTGCGGNGCCGTNGCTGCNGTAACCGANAATCTATACATCGGCACCTCCGGAACCAATCTAAACACCCGCCACCCAATNGTAACGGCGTCTATGGGCTCCACTTTAAATCGCTTGTCCGAGGGGCGTTTTGCGCTGGGCCTGGCAAAAGGTGTANGCCTTCGCTGGCAAGCATTAAATGTCGAATTTCCAAGCTTCGCCCACGAANGCAGTTTTGTCGAACTCATGCGCAGACTCTGGCAAGGCGAGCAGGTGCTCGGCCACGATAGCCCGTTAGGTCATTATCCGGCATTGCAGTTAGCGCCCTACGTGCATGAGGATATTCCACTCCTATATGTCGGCTTTGGCCCCAAAAGCCTAGAGCACGCTGGCCAAATATATAATGGCGCACACCTGCACACATTTATGAGCGATCAAGCGCTGAGTGAGGCGGTAGCGGCGTTTCGGCGCGGTGAAGCCGCCGCTGGACGCGCCAGCGGCAAATTGTGGTCGGTATTTGCGACGGTGCATCAGCCCAGCGAAACCGACTATTTGAAAATGATCGTGGCGCGGNTAGCAACCTATCTGCAAATTCCTGGCTACGGCGAAGCGTTAGTTACAGTAAACGGATGGGATATGGATACGTTAAGCCGTTTTCGCAGTGCGGCTGCGGTTAAGAACATCGGCGGAGCTATTGACAGCGTAGCTGATTTCACGCAACTGCAAGCCATCGAAAAACTCATTCCAGAGCATTGGCGGCCGGCCGCTGTTGGCGACGCAAAAACCTGTGCCGAGCGTTGGGTAGACCAATTCAATGCGGGGGCAGANGGACTNATTATTCACGCCAGCACACCCGAGCAGTTCGANCCAGTTTTAGCGGAGTACGAAAAAATACGTCCTAACGCGTTATTTGACGGGCGCAGTAATCGGCCCGGATAGCCGATATTCCNGAGACTACGGAGATTACACAATCAGCTCNAATAGCTGTTTCGGCGACTCAACCCAGCGCAGAAATCCGTTGGCGCGAAATTCCTCTNCTGCACCGAACCCATAAAGCACCCCAATAAAATCCATACCGTTGTTGGCCGCTCCCAACGCATCATGATGGCGATCGCCAATCATCACACAGTCACTGCCCTGCAGCTTCTGATCAGCCAATGCATGCGCCAGCAGTTCGCCTTTGTCCTGCAAACGTCCATCCAGTTCGGATCCATAGANTGCACTGAANTACTGATCCAAATCGAAATGCTGCAAGATCCGCTCAACAAAAACTCGCGGCTTNCTGGAGGCCACGAACANTGNATGCCCGCGGCTACGCAATTCCAGCAGCACCTGAGCAATCTCGGGGTAGAGTTCGTTCTCGAACAATCCAATGGCGGAGAAGCGTTGCCGGTAGTACTCAACAGCAGCATCAGCCTTATCCTCACCAACCAACTCTACAAAGCTCTCGCGCAATGGCGGCCCAATGCACCAAGTCAATTGCGCTTGGGCTGGCGCGACGATTTGCAATTGCTGCATTGCAAATCGAATACAGCCCGTGATGCCCTGTTGGGGATCGGTTAGCGTGCCATCAAGGTCAAAAAATAGAGGGGTTTGGGTCACTTTGAATACGTCACTGGTGGCTTCGCCGATCACTAAAGACTGGCCTTAAGACCGGTTATCATAGCGTGCCAGCATCTAGTTCGGTGTATTGACTGCCTCCGCGAAGCGTAGTGTCATGACAACAGCAACACAGACGAGCAATCATGACCATCTCCAGCCTTTTCCCCAACATCACTAATCGCAGAGTCGCAACCAACGGCCTACTTTTAAACATAGCCGAGCAGACCCCGGACAGTGCTAACGGGCAACTCATCGTATTACTGCATGGATTCCCTGAATCTTGGTATTCCTGGCGCCACCAATTTGCTCCCTTGGCTGCCGCGGGGTATCACGTTGTCGCACCAGATATGCGCGGTTACGGCGATAGCGATCATCCACACCCCATAGAAAGCTACAACCAAGTCGAAGTGACCAATGACGTCATCGGTCTGATCAGCGCATTGGGCTATGTAAACGCTATTGTAATCGGCCACGATTGGGGCGCACCCACAGCCTGGAGCAGCGCATTGAATCATCCAACGATAGTAAGTGCCGTAGGCGCCTTGTCTGTGCCATTTTCACCACGTGCGGAAATGCCGCCTTTGGATATGCTGAAGATTATATTTAAGGACAAGTTTTTCTATCAGTTGTACTTCCAAAACCCTGGCATTGCGGAGGCGGAACTTGAACGCGATGTACGCACCGCATTACGCAAGTTCTATCATATGGCCAGCGGCCAAATGGACGTTGGTCTAATGCCTGACAAACCCGCCAACGCAGACCTGCTGTCTGATCTGCCCGATCCAGAGCATTTAGGCGCCTGGATGAGCGATGCTGATCTTGATTTTTACGTCAGTGAATTCAGCCGCAGTGGGTTTCGCGGACCACTGAATTACTATCGCAATCACAACTTAACCTGGGAACTGACCGAGGGTGCGCCCACGCAGATTCAGCAACCTGCTTTGTTTGTCGCCGGCGATCGCGACGGCGTTATTGCTATGGCCGCCCAAGCACTGGAGAACATGCCGACCTACGTTACCGACTTGCGGGTAAACGCGCTGATACCCGGCATTGGTCATTGGACTCAACAAGAGGCTGCAGAAGCTACCAACGAGTATTTACTCGACTGGTTAGCAAGCCTTGGCTAAGGCGCCATATCCAATAACTCAGTGAAACCACTGGGCGCATGGGGGCCTAGGATAAGTTGCTCCAACACACCCCTACCGGAATGGCGGCCGAGATCGCCCTCCATCGTGACATCGCATATCGCCTGAATATGCAAGTTTAAGGCGTCATCCACATCGGCTAATGCATATTCTTCAAAGAGTTGGGCGTCGCCACCATGGTAATGGCCATGGCCAAAGTTTGAATGCCCATAACCAACACCTTTCATGTACCAATGAAAACGCGGCCGCATGCTTATCTCTGCAACACTCCCATCAAAGCCCTGTAAGGTGATCAAGGCAGACTTCGCGTGTCGCGTTCCAGAAATAAACTCGATCTCACTGCTGACGCGGCGCATGGGGCGAGCCTCTCCAATTAACGGGATAAACATCCCCGCGGTATTCCACGGCTTTCCATCAGCGTCATCATTCAGATGATACAAACTGACACCATCAGGCCAATTGATCGGCGCCCATAGCCAATAGAACTGATTAATATCGGGTGCCTGCGGGTTTGGTTGAGCGTCCGGCAGCCCTACAGGCCGAATACCCCATGAGCGATCACGAGTGCCCAGCCAAAGCTCTGGCGACACCTCAATCTTTCGGCTCTTGAACTGTATCCAACCCTGCCAATTGCCATTTTGGGTAAGACGGGTGTAGTCCATCACAGTCTGCGCGCCAATACGCCGGGTAAATCGTGGTTCTTCTTGGGCAGGCGCCCGACCATCGAACAAGAGGTCGGCCTTTAATCCATGTTCCGGCGCATCAATTACAATGCGTAAACATTGCAATGGTTTCACAACTTCAACCGTGATTGCCCCAACTTGAGTATTCATACGCTCGTGATTGAGTATCCGCGAGCACAACAGATTGTGTTGCACCCCATCGATGATGAACGAGAAACCCGCATCAATAATATCCAACTGCGGATATAGACCCATACCTAGAGCAAAGAAAACGTCTTCCTCTAGATGATATCCATTGAAAAAATAGCGGTCGTAGAAGTTCCTGCTAGCCCCAGCATAGGCTATCGGCTCCGGATTCTGATGAATTGGAAAATCGTCGGCTTGGCTTAACACAGCTGGGTCCTGGGTCCTTAAATTCGCCTTACAGCCTAGCTGCAGGACAATCGCGACGCCAGACACGATTGCGTAATCGATGCCGCTCGTTTAGCTTCGTTNCTGGGGAGCACTGCATACAAATATATTGTTGCANGTTTTCTACCTTTACCNATTTGGTTACCCGCTTAAAAAAGGAATTAATATGCGCACGACGCTCTTGAGTTTGCTTCTAATCATGTCGACCTCGGCGTTAGCCAACGGTCATTTGCCCGGAGAAAAAGGCAGCCACCCCCATGTCGGCAACCTNGCTTGGCTAACTGGTGCATGGAGTGGTCCANTCGGGCCAGACACTGTGCTGGAAGAAAATTGGAGTACCGCCACTGCGGGGACAATTGCCTCACTGGTTCGTATCACGTCCCCTGAAGGCACCACAATGGTGGAAATTGTGCACATCGAAGAGATTGAGAACACTCTGGAACTGCACATTCAACAGTGGGACAGCGGCTTCAAACCGCGCAGCCCAGCGCAAAAAATGCGTCTCAGTGAGCTGGGCGAACAGTCGGTCGCTTTTTCAGCAGCAAGCCCTGGCGGCCTAAAGAAACTCGGCTACGCCTTGGTGGGAGAGGAATTTCAAATCCGCATTAAGACCGCTGATGACCAAGAAATGGTGATTAAACTGGCACCGAAGTCTTAACCAGCGTGAGGCGGCGACTATGGCAACTATAAATAGCGTTACCGGCCCAATCGACAGTGCCGATATGGGTTTTACCTTGATGCATGAACATGTCCTAGTTGCCGCTAGCGGTTTGACCCAGAGTTACCCCGACTTGCTCGGGCAGAACTATGAAACCCGCGCTATTGAATGCCTGAAGAGAGCCAAAGCAAATGGCATAGACACAATGCTTGACGCTACGACCTTCGATTTGGGACGAGACCCACGGTTATTGCAGCGAGTCGCGGCGGCCTCTGGAGTGAAGCTAATTAATGTCACCGGCTGGTGGTTAGATGTACCACGCTTCATGCACGGAGTAGGCGCCAATCAAATGGCAGACGAATTCGTCCGCGATTTAACCGAGGGGTTTCGCGGCACTGATATTAAAGCCGGCATGTTGAAGTGTGCCGCTGACTTTGAAGGCGTTACGCCGCCACTGGAAACCATGGCCCGGGCTGTTGCCCGAGCGCACGTGCAGACGGGTGTGCCTATTATGGTGCACTCCTACCCTACCGGACATGTGGCCCGACGCCAGATTCAAATTTTCCGCGAAGAAGGTGTGGATTTGAGCCGTGTCAAAATTGACCACTGCAACGATACCACCGACACCGAATACCTAGAATGGATTCTAGCTCAGGGCTGTTTTCTCGGATTAGACCGATACCCGGGACGTCATGTGAGTCCGCATATGCGCACCGTAACACTCAAACGCCTAATCGANATGGGATATGGTGAACGTTTATGCCCGTCCCACGACTGCATCTGTTTGCATATTCACAACGAGCAAGCTGACGGCAGTATTGAGACCGAGCATGTATTCCAGCGCTCTAATCCAGACCAATTTTTGTACATGCAAAGGCATGTAATACCCGACCTCTTAGCAATGGGCGCGACAGAACAAGACATCCATATGCTGTTCGTCGACAACCCCCGCCGTTTGTTCGAGGGCCNTTAGCTCAGATTTATGCTCTTGCGCGTAGCCTCGACTCCCTGCGTGCGATTGTTTCACGCAATCGCGCATGCCGTGCCGGAGTCAGCGGATAATTCCAAATAAGCTTCATGGCCAGTCCATAGAACAAAACTGGGCCAAAGCAATAAACAAGCCGCAGCGTCATCACCCCTAGATCCGTACTGCCTGCTACGCCAAGCGCAGGGTCGAACCCCAACCGACCCACAATAAAGAATGAAAAACCAGTACCAAAGGCAATCGCAAGCTTTTCAGAGATGCCCAATATCGCAAAGTAAGAACCGGCGCGTTTACCGCCGGTACGCGCGGAATCAACATCTACCACGTCGGCCAACATTGCCAGCGGCAGGAACTGCAATCCTCCAAAGCAAAACCCTTTAACGATGAAGAGCAAGAAAAACACGAAATAGTCGCCCTCAACTAAGAGAAAATTGGTGGCGCTGACACAGGCAACTGTGATCAAGGTCATCATAAATGCCTTGTGTTTGCCAAATTTCCGGCCGAGAAACAGCCAGAACGGTATTGCGGCAAGACCGGCAACGAAATANAAGAAATACGCCGCCCCGATCGTNGGCACGCCTACGATATCGGCTATGAAAAACAGTGATACCGCGTTCCGGAACGATTCTCCAAATTGAACTAGGAGTACGATGATCAACACGCGCACCATCGGTCCGTTTTTGCTCAATTGGCTGAAACTTTCGCGCATTGAGATTTTCGTCGTGGTTACGGGAACTGGCGGTTCCTTAACGAAAAGAAAGCACACTGCCGCCGCAACAGGCAACATGCCGATCACGACGATCGCAAGCCAATAAAGAACTGGGCCAGTAAGCGTGCCGCGATCCACCGGTACGGCATTCATAATTTCACCAGTAAACGCGCCTGTTGCGTCATTCCAAATCTTCAACAACACGGCAAACACGCTGTCGCCACCGTCGGCTAAAACCTCAACAATGAGCGGCACAGTCGCGGCTAACAAAAGACCGGCTAATACATAAATTTCGCGCCCCGCNGTNACCCGCGATCGCTGATGGTAATCATTGGAAAGCTCCGCTCCCCATGCCCTATGCGGCAGCGCAATCATCGTCGACCCAAGGAAAAATACAGTCAGCCAAAACAGCATATAGATCAAACCAGCATCCGCGGGCGGGATGAACAATTTGAAAATGCCAAATAGCATCACCGGAGTACCGATAATTAACCAATGCTTCCGGCGCCCAAAGGGTGTTCTCCAGCGGTCTGATATCTCACCAATAAGGGGATCCGTAATGACATCTGTGAAGCGCGCGAGCATTAAAATCAGCCCAACGGTCGCCAAATCCAGGCCAATAACGCCGGAGTAGTGCGGCCCGAGCCAAATCGCCAACGGATAACCATAAACGGCCATTGGCATGCCCAACGACCCGTGAGCGTAAATCGTCGTTCGTGAAATAGGCTTATTCTCTGACATATCCCTCTCCCAAATTAGCCATGAAGATCCGCAGCACCTCGAAACATGATCTAAGGCTAGTAAACCTCAACGGTGTTTTCGAACCGAAATCCTGTTTTTGCCATAACTAGTCTATGACGCTCTCCATCGACATCCGCATCCCATGATTCATAGCCAGAATCGCCATGCCACATAGCAACCCGATCCCCGCTGACAGCTTTAACGACCCGCGTTCGATAGGTTTTGTACCCGCATTCCTGAAAATGCTTGAGGACTTCGAGCGCTGGGTTGTACCTAGACAGGTGATACAGGGTAATCCAGGTCGGCGGCACTAAGTCGATCTCTCCCGCTGTATGTTTAGCCAAGGCGTCTTGCGGACGAATCCAAGCATGCGCTTTGATCTCGCCATCATCTATGACAATGTTTTGGTCGTCGTCAATTTGCGCGGCAAAAAACCAGGTCGCGAACCGTTTCTGCGGCCCCGGCGGCGGCGTCCAATGCGCAATTTGCACGAACGCTTCAGCGCTCACGGAGAGCCCTGCTTCTTCCTGAGTTTCGCGGGCTGCGGCGATACGAGCGGCCGCGTCTACATCACCGGCAACGGGATAATCTTCTGCGTCTATTTTGCCTCCGGGGAATACCCACATGCCGCCAAAAGTGATCTTGGAGTTTTTCTTTAGCATTAAAACTTCAATTCCAGCATCCCCGTCCCGCAACAAAACGACTGTGGCGGCGGGTATTGGAGGCGCGACACCCGAATCATCCTCACTACGCGCATCAATGTTTCCATACATNTCATTCGGATGCTGACTCGCCCCTACAGGGCGATCACTCTCGTTATTTTCCATTACTATTCCTATTCTAGAATTCTTCTTTATCTTATTGTTTTATATAGCTAATCTCTGCGTTAATGCGAACGCTTCCGAGTACTCTAAAGCGGCACTTTGTACTTCATCCGACCAATCCCGCCACATATCACCTTGCGCATCAGTAGTACGAAAACGATCTAAATCTTCGGTCCAGAAATCCGCTAATACCGCTTGCCGCATCACGTCCGTGTGATTGTGTCCCGCCATATGGGCAGTGCGATGGTGCCAAAACACAATATCTCCAGCCCTTCCCCAGCACTCGACTGGGTCAACCTCCGCATTAAGGCGCTCAATTTCTATTAGGTATTCAGCGCTATGCACAATGCCTTTAGCGGTGGGCAAATGCTCGTAATAAGGAATGCGCGGCTGGTCATAACGCAGCGTAAAAGTAGGGTACAAAGTGCGATGCGACGCTGGCCACACTTTGAACGCACCACCATCCTTGGGACTGTCATCCAGCAACCCCACTACCCCAAGCTGGAACGGGTGACCGTCGGTATGACAGGCGTCTGGCTCTCGCGGTTTATCACCATATGGCAAGGTGTAGTAAACGCCGCGAGCAGCAGCGGTGCCGACGGCTGGGTCTGTCGGGCCTCCGGGCCAGGCTGGGCCGCGATTGCCCATAGGTTCGCCATTACTGATGACCTGACGCAACTGGCCACCCAACAGCTGCTGGGCTAACCCACAAATAGTCTCGCTGTAGACCAAATTGACCACGTCTTCGGTAACCCCGAGGTGGCGATTGAGCCATCGATAGCCCATACGGGTATGCAAACTATCGGCGCTCTCCAAGTGATCGGAAAAAGGCCCAACGTGGGTGCTGGCTTTGTCTTGACACATTCCGGAGCTTGCAGGCAGCGAATGCCACATAGCATCACGCACCCGCCTGCAAAGGTCTAAGTCCATGACCCCAGGGAGCAAAAGATAGCCATTGGCTTTGAAAAAGCTGATTTGTTCTCGACTTAACATGCCACCCTCCTCATATGAGCATACTACAACCCAGCATGTGACTGCCCATACGTTGGCGCTAGGTCAAATATGCATTACCTTTGCGTTATTCAGGAGTGGAGACAAAAATGCCATTAAGCGGTTTGCGCGTGATCGATTTGACAGACGAGCGGGGAATCTACGGTGCTAAGTTATTGGCCGACTTGGGCGCAGACGTAGTGCGTCCAGAGCCGCCAGAGGGGGATCCGCTGCGGCAGCGCGGCCCGTTGCTGGCTGCAGACAAGACCGCCCAAACATCCTTATGGCACGCTTTCTTCGCCTCTAACCGACGGTTCTTTAGCCTCGACCTCAATGCTGAAGAAGGCCAAAAGCAACTTAATCAATTGTTGCAACACGCCGACATCGTTCTAACTTGTGACGGTGCTTTTGCCGTCGAGGAGGCGAATTTAGCTGATCATTTAGAACAACGAGCGGAACTGATCGTTATCGATGTATCTTCATTTGGCACAGCCGGCCCCTGGAAAAACTATATCGCACCAGACCTAGTCGCCGGAGCGCTTGGAGGCGCCGCCGCAACTACTGGGGATGTAGATACCCCACCTCTAAAGGGCTTCGGCGAATTGAATTTTATGGTCAGCGGCGTCTACGTCGCCATCGCTGCACTCGCCGCTTTGGCTAAGGTGCGCAAAGATGGGACCGGACAACGGGCCGGAATATCAGTCCATGAATGCATTGCGTCCTGCCTTGAACACGTATTGATGTTCTATTGGTACGCAGAAACCATGCAGAGACCAGAGGGTAAGGTACTACCCAGACGCGGCGCACTGCATTGGTCTGATGCTTATGACGTGGTGCCCGCACAAAATGGCAGCGTTATGCTCACCCCGGCGCCGGACTTCGACACCCAATTAATGTGGCTTATCGAAGAAGGCGTGCAAGAAGATCTCATCGACCCAATGTATCAGGAACCTGAAAATCTGCGCTTGCGCGTGGAACGCTCCATGCAGATTATGCGCGCCTGGGCTGCCGGAAAAGACGCCCGCGAACTTTTCTTGCAAGCCCAAGAGCGCCATTGCCCCTATGGCTGGGTACTGCCTTTAGAAGCCGTAGCGGAGAATCCACAGCTCGCGGCCCGGAAGTGGTACCGGGAATTAACAATCAACGGTCAGGCAATTACTGCTCCCGGTGTTGCCTATCATTTCAGCGATACTGAAGGTGAGGTTGAACTACCCCTGCGACCGCATGCGGCTGCAGCAAGCAACGCCGCAGCCATTCTTTCCGACCTTGGCTGGAGCGCATCATGAACAACGATAATCGACCGCTCACAGGCCTACGTGTTTTGGATTTTACCCATGTGCTTGCTGGTCCTTTTGCGACAAGGATTCTCGGCGACATGGGTGCTGACGTTGTGAAGATCAACTCCGCGCAACGGGCGGTAGGCACCCAAGATCCACAACATCCGTATTACCTAATGTGGAACCGCAACAAGCGCGCATTAGCCTTAAATTTGGCTACCGACGAAGGCAAGGCCGTGGCACACGAATTGTGTCTACAGGCCGACATCGTCATCGACAATTTCTCAGCCGGTGTTTTAGATCGCTGGGGAATCGGCTATCAGGCGATTCATAAACAAAACCCCCGCGCGATCTATGTACAAATGTCAGGCATGGGTGACGGTGGACCATGGTCGAAGTTTGTTACCTATGCGCCCACCATCCACGCGTTGGCAGGACTGACCCACACTACCGGTGTAAGTGGACGCGAAGATATCGGCATTGGCTTTTCCTACAACGATCACCAAGCTGGTCTGCACGGCGCAGTCGCCGTACTGGCCGCGTTGGAACAACGCCATCGCACCGGGATTGGTCACAGAGTCGACATTTCCCAATTTGAAGTGGGCGTAAACTTTCTTGGGCCATCGTTACTGGACTACTTCGCAAACGGCAGCAAAGCGCGCCCAGTAGGCAACGACCTGCCTTACGACCTTGCAGCACCACACGGTTGCTACCCCTGTAAAGACGACCGCCCAAATCCAGATAACATTCCCGGTTTGGGCGAACGCTGGATTGCTATTGCGTGCATGTCGGATGCTCAGTGGGTCGCTCTGAAAACTTTGATGAGCAATCCACAGTGGGCGGCGAGCGAGGAACTAAACGACGCGCGCGGCAGAGCTGCCCATAAAGCGCTGCTCGAGCAAAACCTGAGCCGTTGGACACAAAATCAAGACGCCTACGATCTGATGGCACGCTGTCAAGCCGCAGGTGTGCCTGCTGGGGTGGTGCAAGACGGCGCCGACCTGTTAGAACACGACCCGCAATTGGCGGACGTTAAATTCGCGCGCCGTATGGAGGACGAACACCCAGACCTCGGACCAACTTGGATCGATGCGCTGCCCATTCATTTTGCCAAGACGCCCTGCGACCAATACGAACGTGTACGCGCTATCGGCGAGGACAATGCCGCAGTATTACANNACTGGTTGGGTATGCCCGCTAAAGAGATCGCAACGAAGGAAAAGGACGGGGTGCTGCAATAGATACCGANCGCATTTCTTCGCGCACAATCCGTTAAACTGAAGTCATGCGCATCCTTCAAGTCGACAACTGGCAGTGGCACCGCTATGGCGCGTTGCGAGTGAGCACGTCGCGCAAGCTCTACCATGGACTTATACGCGGAAACCATCAGGTGCTTGAATTTAGCGATCGCGACCTAGCGCGTTACGAAGCACCGTTGAAAATAAAACCCATCGGTAGACGCCGTGCCAATCACCGGTTGCTCGAAACCTGTGAAAACTATCAACCCGAAATGATGCTACTCGGCCACGCCGACTTGATCGAAAACCAAACCCTATTGGATATCAAACGGCGCCATCCGCACCTGCGCATCGCCTACCGTAACGTCGATCCACTGTTCAATCCCCGCACAGTCAAAAACATTCAGCGGCGTTGCGAGGTTGTTGACAGCATCTTCGTTACTACGGGTGGCGACGCCCTAAAGCAGTTTTTGCATTCCCACAATAGCGTCAGCTATATGCCGAATCCCTGCGATCCTGCGATTGAAAATCAAGACAACTCCGGCAAAGAAAACTTTGATTGGGACGTGTTATTTTGCGGCATCGGCAAGCCCGACGATCCAAGGGTCGCCCAAGTCGCCAACCTCGAAGCGCAACTAACAGATCTGCGTTTTGGCGTCTTTGGAATGCACGGCAACCCACCCCTATGGGGTATCGCTTACGAGCATGCTCTAGCAGGCAGCAAAATGGCTTTAAACCTGAATCGCTATGAGGGTGACTATCTCTATTCATCCGCGCGTATATCGCAACTGATGGGCAATGGCATACTCACTTTTCTGCACAGCGCATCTGGCTATCAACGCTTTTTCAGAAAATCCGAGGCGGTGTTTTTTTCCAACGATGCAGAGCTCGAACAACTACTGCGTACCTTTCACAATGACGATGAGGCGCGAAAAGCTACCGCCAAACAGGGCCGGCGTTTTTATCAATCTGAATTCAGCGGTCAACGCATTGCCCAGTTCATCCTAGAAACCACTTTTAATCTGCCCTATTCCGCAGACTACTGCTGGCAAGATCAGGTTTTTAGGGCTTGACCGTATCGAAGAATTGCAAGTAACGGGCGACCACCTGAGCACGAGCGAAACCCGCAGCGTAGGCTTCTTGTCCCGCGGCAGAATAATGCTGGCGCTGAGTTGCACTGCCGAGCAACTGCGTTATCGCCCGAGCCATTCCGGCAGCATCTTCTAAATCGCAAAGTGAACCGGTTCTGCCATCGGTAATTAATTCCACAGGTCCTGCGGCACGCGCAGCAACCAGCGGACAACCTTGCCGCCATGCCTCTAACACAACATTACCTAGCGGTTCGATGCGCGAGGAGCAAACAAAAACATCAGCGCGTTGCAAATACGGTCGCAAATCGTCCTGCCAACCTAAAAACTCTACCCGATCCCGAACACCCAGACGCTGCGCTAACTGAGCTAAGTGAGTTCGCTCAGGGCCTTCTCCAGCCAACCACAAAGTTGCCGAGGGAACCGCGCTTAATGCCTCGATCAGTACATCAAAACCCTTGTTTCGATGCAGACGCCCCGCCGCCATCAAGATGGAGCCCGCATCACCCTGCGTGGCAGGAAACTGAGTCGCATCATCGGCAGGCAACGGCCGTTCATCGATAAAGTTCGGAATATAGTGAACCTTCTCGGCAGGCACTCCTTGTTTACGGAGGTAGTCACAGATGCCTTCAGTATTACCGACAAAAGCCTGACAGTTTTGGTAGTACTTGAGCGAATAATAACCACCTAACCGAGCGGCATTCGTCCACACGCCACGTGGGCAAAAACGCGCAGCTCGGCTCATCCAGCTCAGCGCCACGTCCACCTCAAATGACTCCAAATGCGCGCGCATACGACGCTTGGTCTGGAGATCCAAGCGACCACCAAATCTATGCGTTTCGAGTGCTACGCCAGTTGATTCCAGCATTTCGAGCCAGCGTGCGTGTGGGCGCAAAATCGCAATCTGCTTAACGTCTGTATCTTCAGCCAGCGCGGAAGTGAGGCGCGCATAAAACAGCTCCGCCCCACCGGCCTCTTGGCCTGCCATAATTTGCGCTACGCGCATGTCCGCCACTCCTCAATCCATGTACCCTTGATCCCCATGAGGACAAGGCATTGAAACCGTCGATATTACAGGTGCTGCCCGCGCTAAATATGGGCGGGGTAGAACGCGGCACGCTGGAAATCGGTCGCGCACTGGTAGCTGCTGGCTACCAATCTACCGTACTGTCCAATGGTGGGCCTATGGTTACACAACTAACGGCAGAAGGCAGTGACCACATAACACTACCCGTGCACCGCAAATCCATAGTCAGTTTAAAACTGATAAGGCCGATCCGTGAATTAATCAAAAATTACGATTTAGTTCACGTGCGCTCAAGACTNCCGGCTTGGTTGATTTATCTTGCTTGGCGCAATCTGCCTCAGCAAACGCGGCCTCGATTGGTGAGCACAGTTCATGGCCGTTATTCGATNAACGCTTACAGCGCGGTCATGACTAAGGGCGAGCGGGTAATCGCCATCTCAGAAAATGTCCGCGACTACATCTTAGAGAACTATCCTCGCGTGCCTACCGAGCGCGTACAGCTTATTCATCGTGGGGTCGATCCAGCGGCATTTCCAAGAAACTATAAACCGTCGATAGATTGGCTACGCGAATGGCAGCAACATCAACCGCAATTAAGTGACCGCAAACTCTTGGCGCTGCCNGGGCGCGTCAGCCGTTGGAAGGGGCACGAAACGTTTCTGCGGCTAATCGCCAACCTAAAGCAAGACCCGCAAATACATGGTCTGGTGATCGGCGGTGCAGAAAAAAAACAACAGCGATTTCTTCAACAACTGCACGAGAACTGCACGCAGTTAGGCATTCAAGACCGCATAACCTTTTTGGGCGCGCGTNAGGACATACGTGAGATCATGAGCCAGTGCGAGATCATTTATAACCTTTCTACTCAACCCGAGCCCTTTGGNCGCACCATGATAGAGGCGCTTAGTTTNGGCAAGCGCGTNGTNGCTTGGGATTATGGCGGCGCCACCGAGAGTGTTGGTGAACTGTTTCCACAGGGCTTGGTGCCCAGCGGCAACGAGGCCAAGCTNGCAGCTAAAACACAATTCCTTCTCGCCGACCGCTCCAATCAGCCACGGGTAAACACCTTTGTACTTGAACACATGCAGCGACAAACCCTCGAAGTATACGAGCGATTGCTGGCCACTGAGCGCAGAAAAACATAAGCAGATGGCAGTCCTGCACCGCGCGAAAGTGCGCGTTTAGTCTGAGTCCTGTATCTGATCCAACAGTGGCTCAATAGCGCGTTCAATAGCACCTCGCCAATCGCGCTGATGAGAGCGCCTATTACACACCGCCGAAACCTGCAAAGCGCCCAGAGCCGAAATTGAACAGCGCTGCAAATAACCATCCTCAAACAACTGCGCAATTTTGTCAGCGTAGCGCACTGGTGGTTGGGCAACCCTTGGACTTAGTGTCACAAGCTTAGCATCTGCCGCCAATGCCTCATGCACCATCGACATACTGTCTTCTCCACACAATACAAAGTCTGCCGCTTGTAAAAATACGGAGTTGCGGTTGTGCGGATTTTCGCCGAACCACACAACCTCGGCGACCGTCTGAGGATTCAACAGGCGCCGTAAGCTATCTTCGCCGCGTCTACCAGTGCGCCTCGAGGTTGTCACAAGCCAGATAACCTTTTGTTGCTCACTCAGGTGATTCATGGCCTGCGCCAATTGCTCCCAGTCCCCTTCCTTATAGCGGTAGCCCGAGCCATCACCGCCAAGCAATACCGCGCCAAGCACAAAATCGGCAAAGCTTTGACGCAACGCGTCGGCCGCTTCTTTCGCTTCCTCAGGATCATTATTTGACGGCAAAATCGGCATCACGATATTGTTTTGCAGGGCTTCTCCGCTTTTTTTCTGCAGCGGCTGCAACGTCAATACAGCGGAAAATAGATCCGCATCCAGACCACGTAAAGAACCCATAAAAAAATTGACGCAACCCAATTGCTGGGCCAACAGCGCATTAATAAACGATGTATTGCCCCCCGCCGAAACGATCAGCCCTGGATTTTTTTCCGCCTTCGGCCAGACTGAATAGGCCCAACGAGCGAGTGTATAAGCCCAACCGTAACGTCTATTTTGGGCGTACCGTAATACTGGTCGAAGCAACTGAAAACACATCGGCACCGCAAATTCTTTACAGTCGATTTCTCTTATCGCGCCGATACGCCGAACCAGACCACGCGCCTGATTCACATGCCCAGGCACACCATCGCTAAGCAGCCAAACATGGAGGGGCGCGCCCATTAGACGCCACCGCCAGCAGTCGAGACAGAATCCGCATCCTCGAGCAATGCTGAAAACCAACGCTGCATAATCAGCTTGGCACAGCGCTTATGTTCAGCAAGGGCAACCTTGTTCAAGTTCTGCTCGCACAGAGGACCTTTGTCCACCAAGCCAACGTACCCCAATGCATGCAAGCTCCGAATACCGTGCGCCAGTTTATTCCTGCGCCATCTGGGTCGCAGCTCTATTACACCGACTCGGCCCGCAAACGATAACGCTTCGTATACCATGGAGGCGCTGTCGGGCGTTACCCAAGTCGAGCTACTAAGGCTAAGCTGGCGAGTTAACCAAGAAGGCTGGGTATCGCGCCAATGCACATACTTGGCATTGGCGGGTAAGTTCAAATGACCGCGCAGCGCCTCGGGCGTGCGCCGCGAATCAATAACCAGCCATTGCTGTTGTGGCGCTTGGCTAACAATTTTATGCACCTGCTGGGCAACGTCTATATTAGACCAGTGAAAGTGTTTACTGATGCCACCCAGCAGTACTATTCCCCGCTGCGGGTCTGCTTCGCCGTCTTGGGAAGGCGAAAGCATACCCAGCGTAGGCTCTACATTGCGCTTAATCCAGACGCGGTCATGTTGTGGTACCAAGGCCAGATCAAAGAGAAACGACGGCAAAGAAGGCCTCATCAATACAACACACCGGCCGCCCAAATGCCAACGGGTTCGCAACATCGGCTTGTGTAGCTGATGTCCGGCACCAATGATCAAATCTGGGGAAGCCGCGTGCAGTTGCCAGTCTGTATTTAGGGACTTAACGTCGGCGGGCCAGTGCACGTCACGCACACTGACATCAGCCAGTTCCCGAAGTCCTTGCACCAAACCTTGGGTTTGCTTCTCATGACCGGGTTTACCGTCAAGAAATCGCCAAACTTTTAATGTATGTTTGATTGTCAGCCCTCAACGCTCGCAGCGCGTTCTAGGGCTGCCATGATAGTGCGCTGTTGACGGCTAGCCAATGCCTACGCGCAGTACCAATCGCAGTATAAATAGGGTAAGAGAAATGCTGTCATTGCTCATGCAAGGCCAATTCGCCATATTTTTGCTGCTGTTGGTAGCATTAGTTCTATCATTGAGTTTCCATGAGTTCGGGCATGCGCTGGTTGCTAAGTGGTTTGGTGATGATACTGCTGAACGGGCAGGCCGATTAACCCTAAATCCTGTCTCGCATATTGATCCAATCGGCTTGGCCATGGTGGCTATGTTGGGCATCGGCTATGCGAAACCTGTCCCCACTGACCCGCGAAACTATCGCCGTCCTACTGCTGATTTGTGGGTCGCTCTTGCAGGCCCCGGGATGAATCTTCTGCTTGCCCTTGTGACCTGGAACTTATACGCCTGGCTTTGGCAGAGTGGCTGGCGAGATCAGGGACCATTAGTGTTTTTCACCCTACTCGCACAGATTAACCTTTTGTTGATGCTGTTCAACTTGATTCCCTTGGGTCCACTAGACGGCCATTACATCTTGCCGCACTTATTGCCTGCGCACTGGGCAAGATTTTACCGACACGCTAATGCGCGCTTTGGAACCGCTATTTTCCTAGCATTGGTGATATTGAGTGTGGCCGGCCTACCACTATTAAGTGGGCTAGCCGACCTTTCTCGAGCGATGCTGGAGTGGATAACCTTTATTACGTAAGGATGTTCACCGCACCTGCACGCCCGCGGTTAAATCCGCATTAGAATGCCAAAGCTTGGTTTAGGTCTTCGATGATATCGTCGATATGCTCGATACCCACAGAGAGGCGTATCGCTTCAGGCGCAACACCCACCGCGCGCTGCTCGTCTTCCGTTAATTGACGATGTGTCGTAGACGCCGGGTGGCACGCAAGCGACTTCGCATCGCCAATATTCACCAACCGCTTAAACAATTGGAGCGCATCGTAAAACTTAACTCCCGCGTCGAAACCGCCCTTTACGCCAAAAGTGAGAATTCCTGACGCCTTACCCCCCATATATTGTTGCGCAAGCGCATGATGAGGATGGTCGGATAATCCAGCATAACTCACCCACTCTACATTGGCGTGGCTGTGCAAGTATTCAGCAACGGCCTGGGTATTCGCGCAATGCCGCTCCATGCGCAAATTTAAAGTCTCAATGCCCTGCAATAATTGGAAAGCATTGAAGGGTGACAATGCAGCGCCCGTATTGCGCAAGGGCACTGTGCGAGCTCGGCCAATATACGCTGCAGGGCCGAATGCTTCGGTATAAACAACACCATGGTAACTGGGTTCAGGAGTATTCAATCCAGGATAGCGGTCTGCATGCTCAGCCCAAGGGAACTGGCCAGAGTCCACAATGATTCCACCCAAAGTAGTACCGTGCCCACCCATGTACTTAGTTAGCGAGTGCACAACAATATCGATTCCATGCTCGATCGGTTTGAGCAGTGCTGGAGAAGCTACCGTATTGTCCGCGATCGTCGCAACACCGTGACTGCGAGCCATTTTTGCAACGGCGGCAAGATCTACAATATTCCCAGCAGGATTACCGATGGTTTCTAAAAACACCGCCTTGGTGCGCTCGTCGATCAGGGCTTCGAGCGCAGCTACTGAATCGTCTGCGGCAAAACGGACATCAATACCCTGACTAGGCAGCATATGCGCAAACAACGTATATGTGCCGCCATACAACTGCGGCACAGCCACGATGTTATCTCCGGCTGATGCAAGATTGAGGATCGCATAGTTGATCGCCGCGCTGCCTGCAGATACAGCCAAAGCTCCAACGCCACCTTCCAACGCCGCTACCCGCTGCTCAAGAACATCGCATGTGGGGTTCATAATACGGCTATATATATTCCCCGGAACCGCAAGATCAAACAGGTCTGCCCCGTGTTGTGCGTCATCAAACTCATAAGCGACCGTTTGGTAAATAGGCGCTGTTACTGCATGAGTCGTTGGGTCGGTTGTGTAGCCGCCGTGGATAGCGATCGTTTCATCTTTCATATGCGTTAACCTAAATTTCATTCAGTGAGATATTGTGCCCCATCTGAGCGCAACCCCCAAGGCATCGCTTGCACACAATAAGACTGTTATTGCATGAGCTAATAACGCGGAACCCCAGCTATTAATTTTGGACAGTAACTACACAATTGACGAAACAATTCCTCATACTTACGCGACAGTACGTCAGGAAGCGGCGATTTCGTCCTGACGATACGACCAAAAGGTAATTCTTCAATATTCAGCACCGACACCAAGCGGTCTCGGCGGAGCTGATTAATAAGATGTTGTGCCTGACCATTGACCTTACCGCGCTCTGGCAGTATCGCCAGAGTCGGCGTGCCCGAGGCAATGCAATCAAACAGAATCGGCAGATTTTCCGCACCACAGTAGATCCGTTGTGCCCGCGCAGCCAGCAACAAAAGCGGATCATCTAGACCAGAACCGTAGGTAATAACGGACTCTAGGTGGGACGCGTTCAGAACTTGTCTGAGCCTTTGCTGAACATGCTCACTAGTAAGTCGAGTGATCACAACCAGCCACTTAATATTGTGGGTCTTTGCCAGATACTCCATACCGTCAATCAAAGCGTGCCATTCTCGATCAGAGTAGTGGCATCCACCACCATTACCACCAAGTATCATCGCCCAACAGTCACCTTTGCGCCGAGTGTCCTGAGCTCGATAGGCAGTACAAGCTGAATCTACGATATCGGGAGTAAGTCGAGACGGCGGCAATACCATAGGAATGGCATTCGACAGAATCGGCTGATCCAAGGTTAAAACTGCATTAAACCACTCAGCGCGAATACCGCTTTGACCGCCAATGAAGACATTATCGCTCCGATACCGCCGAGCCAGTACTGCGTTTACCANCAGCGTTTCTGTACCTGCCGAAACAATCAGCTCGGGCGCCCGATATTCAAGGTCAGACCAATTAAAACAATGCGCAGCCCAACTTAAAGATTCATCAGAGGCCGTAGCGAGCGCTTTNCGNAAATAACCACGCATCCAGTTTGAATGCATTTGCACAGAGAAATGTTGAATAGAAAGCGCAACACTTGCGGACATTATTCTTAGCAGTCCGCTGCTCTGATGCGTATGACTNAGCACCCCGTCCGTCAGAAGCAACGCGTTGAGTGGCATAACAACTAATCTCCAGCTAAATATGCACACGAAGCCTAAGCATATCGGCCGTTCTCGACCGCACTAGAACGATAAAGGTCACAATATTCCCGACAAAGGGTCTAGTTCTTCGTATTCCGCTGTAACAACAACCAGCCAGCGATGCCGCTGATCAAAGCAGCTGAAAACAAAACAAGGTGGGTATTGGCGGCGGCCATCAGTGTTGCGTCCAGATCCATATCCAAAGCACTCAATGCGGCGACAATCCCGCCGGCATAGGTTCCAAAGCCACCCGGCGCGTGCACCGGTAAAATCGCGGTCAATTCGCCACCACTGACGCCCAATAATGCAGCGGGCCAGGAAATAGACAGCAAACTTGCTAACAACCAAGCCAAAGTCAATAACTTGATCAGCCATGTAAGCCAGGTCCACATCCAACTGAGCCCAAAATCAACAAGCCGGTTCGGCAAACCGCTAAACAATCTACTCAGCAAATTCTGCCAGCGTGAACTAGGCTCCAACATCCTCCAAGCTGCGCCTCTGGCGAGCCAATACGCGCCCANCGGAATGAGCGCAACCACACCAATTAAAGCTAGAAACAGATGGCCGAACGAGGCGAGGAACATATGGACAGGAGCTGGCAGCAACGCCGCTTCTGGAACAAAAAAGACCGCAAGCAGAGCCAAAAGCACAAGCGTATGCAGATCCAAAAATCGAAACCACACCAATGCACTGGTGCCCCGAAGCACATCCACACCTAAGTGCCTGCGCAACAATAGCGGCAAGCTCGCCTCCCCTAAGCGCGCGGGCAAGAGATGGTTGAAGAGGTTATGCGTGAGCGTGATCGCTAACGTCAACCCAAACCGAGGCTTAATGTCGGCAACAAAATAACCGTAAAGGCGCAATGCTCGCGCAATGTATGTGAGTAACAGCAACACCACCATTTGTAGCAATAACGGCAAAGGCAGAGCAAATAACGGCGCAAGCACCGTGGACCAACCCAGCCATGCTTCGATGGCAAGGCAATAACCAACCGCCNTTAAGATCCCTAGCAGTTGACCCGAGGTGAAACGATTAAAAATAGACCTACCCATCAGCGCACTGTACCTCGGTCAAACCGGCATGAGAATTCCGGAGAACGTCACCAGCCGTGGTAACATTGCACCTTTGTCGCTGTGCTCCGAAAAAGGTATGCCCATGAGCTGTAACGCCTCGCAAAGTTTGTCTATCGTCGTACCGGTCTACAACGAAGAAGATAATATTCACCCTCTGGTCACCCGAGTGCACCAAGCACTGGCAGAATACGCTCATCCGTGGGAACTGATCATTGTTGACGATGGCTCATCAGACGCGACCTGGTCTCGGCTTGTAGAGGCCCGCGAACAATTTGGCGATCACGTGCGCGCATTTGAACTTAATCGTAACTTCGGGCAAACCGCGGCTATGCAAGCTGGACTGGATCACGTGCGCGGTGCATTAGTCATAACAATGGACGGCGATTTACAGAATGACCCTCAGGACATACCCATGCTCCTTGAAGAATTGCTCAAGCGGGATCTGGATATGGTTTCTGGTTGGCGCAAAAACCGTCAGGACAAAACGCTGACCCGCCTGCTGCCCTCCTTCGTTGCGAATCGCATCATCGGTCGCGTCACTGGTATACGTCTGCGTGACTATGGCTGTTCTCTAAAAGCCTATCGTGCGGATGCCATCAAAAGGCTGTCATTGTATGGTGATATGCATCGTTTCATTCCTGCCTGGGTCGCAGTTACAACCCGCGCTTCGCGCATAGCCGAAGTACCCGTGCGGCACCACCCCAGAATTGCGGGTAAGTCTAAATATAATCTATCCAGAGTCGCGGCCGTCGTTGTAGATCTTATCTCTGTATTCTTTTTCCTCCGCTATGAATCGCGCCCTGGACACTTCTTTGGCGGCATCGGCCTCACCCTGGGCGGTGTTGGCTCCGCCATTTTTGGCTACTTAGGCTTCATCAAACTTTTTCTCGGCGAAGACATCGGCAATCGCCCCTTGCTGACTCTGGGAATGATACTGATTATCGCCGCCGTACAATTGCTCACCGTTGGCGTGCTTGCAGAACTGATGACACGCACCTACTTCGAGGCCGGCAAACAAAAGTCTTACGTTGTACGCAATGCACCAGAAATCGAACGCGACGGCTGGCATTCTGGCTACACTCAGGACTGACCACTCGTTATGTGTTAGCCCCAAGGTGTTCCAATCCGCGACAACACACCCACCTGTTCCATGGTGGTTTTTTGCGCTCATCATATGGGCATTTTTTATGAACCTTGGTGGTTGGCCACTATTCGATGTGGACGAGGGCGCTTTTAGCGGAGCGACCACCGAAATGCTTGCCAACGGTAACTACATTTCCACCTTTATTTACGGCGCTCCACGTTTCGACAAACCCATTTTGATTTACTGGCTGCAAGCACTCTGCGTTAGCGCGTTTGGTCATTCAGAGTGGGCATTTAGATTGCCATCAGCGATAGCATCAAGCCTCTGGGTATGGGTGGTTTTTGCGTTCGCTAGGCCCCGCTTGGGCGATCACGCAGCCATCCTAATCGCTGCCATGCTTTGTTTAAGTCTTGCCTGCTGGGGTATCGCGCACTTCGCCAGCGCCGACGCGTTATTAAATCTGTTTCTTGCATTAGCCTTCGTCGACATGTTCCGGTACTGGGAGCAACCCAGCGCCAGCAAACTGCGCCGGGTATACGTCTGGATAGGGTTCGGATTACTGACAAAGGGCCCTGTCGCCATATTAGTGCCTATGGCCAGCGGACTTTTGTTTTTCGCCAGCACCGGCCACCTCCACCAATATATGCGCGCGCTGCTAAATCCTGGCGGCTGGGCTTTACTACTTTTGATTGCTGCACCCTGGTACGTCGCGATCTATCTGCAGCAGGGCCAAAACTTTATCGACGGCTTTATCCTCAAACACAACGTTGCCCGATTTACGGATACTTTTGAGGGCCATGGCGGCAACATTCTTTATTATGTGCCAGTGCTTTTATTGATGCTGCTGCCATTCACTGGCTTGTTTGTTCAATTACTGCGCAAGCGCCCACTGATCGCGATAGAACCCCTGGAGCGCTATTGCTGGATAACCTTTGGTTTCGTATTTCTGTTTTTTTCATTGTCGGGCACCCAACTTCCCCACTATTTACTGTACGGATTTAGCCCATTGCTGCTGCTTTTGTGCACCCAACTACACCAATTACGCTCTACTGCACTGGCGTTTACTCCAGCACTGATTCTGCCCATCCTATTCGTGCTGTTGCCAGAGTTACTTCACTCAAGTGCTGCACAAATGGACAACGCACATCAACAAGCCATGCTTATGGCCGCAATAGACTCGACCGACGCCTCCTATCGACTACTGTCCATAGGCGGAGCCATTGCAACGGCATCCCTTATATTCATCAAAAGAGCGGCGCTTTGGCGCAGATTAGTAGCGGCCGGTATCATTCAAGCATTGGTNTTGGCGTGGGCAGTATTACCGCTGCTGGGTAAGATTCAACAGCAACCTATCAAAGAGGCTGCAGCTATAGCGGCAGAAAAAAGCGGCCCTCTGGTTNTATGGAAAGCCCACTTGCCCAGTTTTGTCACCTATACTCAGCGGCCTGTACAACGCCGCGCGCCACAAGCTGGCGATGTAGTTCTGACACGCCTTCAGCATCAGTCTAAATTGGCCGCACATGAGGTGCTGCTCAGCACCAACGGTATTGTGCTCGTCCAAATGCTGTAGGGAATTTTTCCCGCGAAGATTATTTAGTTACTCCGCAACGGATAAAAGCGGATNAGTCCGTAAGCGCAACAGCTGCCAATAAGCCCTCCGACCAAAACATCCGATGGCCAATGAGCCGCTACCGCGACCCTAGAAAATCCAGCCAACACCGCGCTTGCNAGTAACAGCAAGCGTAAACCGCCGCTCTTTAGTACAAGCGCTAATAGCACCGCACCGGTAAAAACATCAGCACTATGTCCGGAGGGCATCGCATGGAAGCCAGCATCTAAAGTCCATGCGCCCCACTCGCCTGTGAACTGCCCTGGTAGATCACTGTTCGGACGGCCACGCCCCAGCAGCATTTTCAAAACTCGAACAACAACCACCGAACCAATAAGTTGCGCTACCAGATAGCGCCAAGCCAAACCGCGTAATAGAGCTTGTTGCGCAACAAATCCTACAACAAGTAGGCCCGCAAACAGCAAGTAGAAAACATACAAAAAGAGATCGGTTATCGCCTCAAAAAAGGGGCGCGCAACCAGCAACCAGTCGCTCTGCAGCAAAGTTTGAGAGGCCGAAATTTCATCGGTCGCAATCAAAGTCCAACCGCTGAGCGCAACAGCAAACAGAACGGCGATCTCGAGCATGCGCCGATTTACCGCACTCACTTGACCATCAATTTGGCTAATCAGTCGCTGCACTAACATCAATTTAGGGCTGACACGTATCGGGCTTTCCATGGCAAGGCTCTAGCTGTCATTATGCACATTCATCATTCGATCGGGGCTGCAATGTCAGTCATCAACGTACTGAAACCGATGGTCAGCTAGTATCCATATGATCGCCTCAAGATACATTAATCGCTCGGTAATCGCCGTATTTGCCACCACGCTCACAGTAATTCTGTTGATCGCCGTCGGAGAGCGTTTCACCCACTTTTTGGAAAAAGCCGCACTTGGCCAAATTCCCAGCACTACCCTTCTCACCGTAGTCGCGCTGCGTTTACCAGAGATCCTACAAATGGTCGTGCCCTTTGCTTTATATTTTTCGCTACTCCTGAGTCTAGGCCGACTCTACAGCAGTCAGGAAATGGTAGTTTTATCGAATTCCGGCGCGGCCCCAACACAGGCACTGCGCTGGCTGATGCCGCTCATAGTTAGTTTGGCCGTCGCGGTTGGCGCTATGTCTATAGTGCTCACCCCTTTGGCACGGCAGATGCTCGAAGCTCATCTGGAAGAGAGTAGCCAAAACATTGGTTTCGCAGTTTTTCGGCCTGGCATATTTCACAGTCAGAATAATGGCCAGCGGGTTAGTTATGCTGAAAGCACCTCTGACGATGGCAACATAATCAACAATGTATTCGTGAGCTGGCGCATGCCCAATGGGGAGTACACTACTATTTGGGCCTCTCGCGGAGAAAAGAATCGAAGCGCAACCCAACAGCCCGTATTGTCGCTCTTCGACGGCAAGCGATATATTGGCCGACCCGGGCAGCATCAATTGCAAGCGGCGAATTTTGAGACATTGCATATCCCACTAGAACCAATCCTGCTGGCGCAATCAGCACTACCGTTGGAGGCCGTGCCAACACCAGAACTAGGCGATGAGCCGAAGCACCAAGCAGAATTTCACTGGCGGCTGGCGTTACCTATATTTTTGCTTATCGCCGCTGTGTATGCCGTGTCTAACGCCGCCGTGCCGCCGCGTCAAAGCCCGTTCGTAAGGCTGCTGCCGGCGCTGATTTGGGTAATCGGCTATTACTTAGCCCTTGTGGCTAACCGCTGGGCCATCGCTGAAGCCCAAATTCCGCTGGTGCTGGGGTTCTGGCCGAGCCATACGCTATTTGCTGCAACAGCATATCAAGGGCTGCGGCGCCTCAACCAAGTACCGCATAACTGAACTACTTACGGTCATCAGCACGGACAGGCAGATGGTTACGCAACGACAGATCGTAATAGCGCGCCAGCACCAATGCACAGCCATAGACCAGCCAAAACGCAAACACCACATCGGACAAATAATGATTGCCCTGAATATTGCGCCCTAGCCCAACCACCAGGCCTACACTAATGCCGAACCACAGAAAGCGGCGTCGAGCAAACACCCAGGCTAAACCTATAAACCAAAAGCCAAGAGCCGCATGGCCGCTGACAAAAGAACAGTTGGTTGGACACCCCCCCGAGAAATCGAAAAAATTCTGGTGCGGTGAGTCACCCGCAAACATCAATGTATCGTCTGGGCGCTCGCGACCGGAATTTTTCTTCACCAGTTCATTTACGACCAGCCCAGGCCCCAATAACAACAACACNAGCAAAAAATAGACACGTCGGCGTGCAATGTGACCCGCAGGATGCCGGCGAATGGCCCAAACCATAGCCGCGAGCAAGNACAGCAGGATTGGCCACTGCAGCCACGCAAACCCTCTATAAACCCACTGGACAGGAGCCAGGTCGCGCAGAAAAAATCCATCTTCAACCCGATAAAACAGTGANGCCCACCAGTAATCTAACTCTGGCCACAAGAGAAAGGCCATTACACAGGTAATAAGCAGCGCACAATCCCATCGCCACCAAGCAAAGTTCGTCATCGGTAGCCCTTAAACCCATCGAGACGATAGATATAGAGTTGCCGCGTTAGATCCGCATAGACGGGTACCTGAATAGGCGCAAGTTGCACGCTATTATCAAAGCGTTCGAGCACCTCTTCGCCNAGCGGATTACGCGCCAAAAANAACACGTCAGNNCCCNACTGANCACCCAAGTCCGCCACCANCTCATAATGATTATCGATCAGTTGATTACTGTTCCATGCGCGTATCTGCGGCCGTGGCGTTTCGGAGTAGTAATGCATATTAGCCAACAGCAAACGGCTGTTACTAACCACCAGACGCTGAGGTTCTGCTTTGACAATAGGCTGCAATGCCCAAACTGCCTCACGCCAACCAGATACTCTTTTATATGGATCATTTTGCGAAGTGCGCTCAATGTCCAACGCTGCCAAAAGCGGGTGATAAAACTGCAAAGTCAGAATCAACGTTAGATTCAACACTAAACCAGCCAAGTTCTGCAGCAACCGCGCTTGGCTCATTGCAACACCCAAAAACATTGCGATACCCGCGAAGCCAGGNGCGGCCCAGTTTGCATTGGCTCTCGAAAGAAGCGCCTGTGTGCTGATTACAATAAAAAAACAAACGCTCATCATCAGCGCGAACTTGTAGCCACGCTCTAAGTGCCAACCTGGCTTTTGCGTTCCAGGGCGCAGCCACCATAGAAACCANGGCCCAAGACAAATNAGNTGCGCCGCGACGAACTCAAGAAGGCCTGCAATGTTTANNGACGAGCGATCGAGCTGAGAAATCTCNGCCGTATGTTTNAGGCTCACAAAGTCGTTTGCAGCNTTCCACAGCACATTAGGNAGAAATATCAGNGCTGNAACCAGCACACCCAAATAAGGCCCGGGGCGACGGAACAAATACCGATACTCGGGCACCCAAAGGAGCAATAATGCCGCCGACGGCAGCAAAATGGCCATCGAGTATTTGCTCATCAACCCTAAGCCGCTGCATACACCGACCAACAACCAATAGCTTAGCCGGTCCGTTTGCAAGGCATGGCTTAATGCCCAAAGTGCCGCACACCAAAAACATAACAACGGTGCGTCCGTAGTGATAAACATACTATTGAAGCCGACCAACGGCAGCGATAAAAATACCGCAGCAGCCCAGGCCGCCGAGCGGGCGTCAAACCAAAGTAGGCTAGTACGCCAAACAAAAATTGCGGCAACCGAGTAATACAATGGGCTTGCCAGGCGCACGGCCCAGCTGGATTCTGAAATTGCGGTGGTGAGCGCAATGCTCCAAGCCACCAAAGGGGGTTTCGAAAAATACCCGAACGCCAAATCTTCCGCCCAACCAAAGTAATAGGCCTCGTCGTAGAAAAGCGGCACATCTAAGAAGAGCAATACCCCGATGCGATAACACAACACTAATCCCAAAAAGCCTAAAAAATAGTTGCGGGCNGTCNGCACGGCGGCAGCGCTNTCAACACTCGGAGTTGGCGAATGGTTTCTCATGGGCGTTAAGCCTAACGTGACTGAGCTTTGGAAACGACAGTCTAAAGTTCACAAAATATCGATTAGCCACCGAGCATGCTACGGCAATGAGGACACATCTAAGTGACGGCGACATCAGTCGAATTATCGAAATGGCTTGGGAAGACAGAACGCCTTTNGAGGCCATCGAACAACATTATGGCCTAAGTGAATCCAAGGTCATAAAACTGATGCGCACCGAAATGCCAATGACTGTATTCCGGCGTTGGCGGACCAGGGTAAGCGGCCGCAAAACCAAGCACCGAAAACTAAGGCCACAGGAAGTTGCTCGCCATCAGTCGAGCACCCACAACAACGTGAA
>PAFJ01000036.1 GCA_002704325.1 Gammaproteobacteria bacterium
CTGCCGGTGGCCATAGATCTGAAAATAAGTAAGTCTGAAACCTATCAAAACGATTCGCTCGAGCTTACGTGGAGCAGTTCCAGCGGTGCTTCCTGCTCTGCCTCCGGTGATTGGGGCGGCAGTAAATCGGCAAACGGTGCAGAAACCGTCGAAGCCTCGGCAGTCGGTGAGTATTCATTTACGCTGGCCTGCAGCAGATCGGGCAATAGCGCTACGCAAACTGTCGAGCTCCTGGTGCTAGAAGAATTGCAGATTGGCTACGCGGACTTTCGTGTTGAGCTTAGCGAAGACGATTCAAAAGAATTTGATGTTGCATCGGCGACGACAAACAGAGAGCCGTTAACGCCGCTCGCCTACACGGTAAATAAGGGCCCCTCTTACGGTTCGATCGTTCTAAATGAAGGGATCGCTGTTTACGAGGCAAAAGCTAATTTCTTTGGTGAGGACACCATTGAAATATCGGTGTTTGGCGAAAATCAGACAGCCATCGCGTCAGTAACGATTGCGGTTACAGCAGTCAACGATCCGCCTTCTCTCAATGTGGAATACCCATCGCTCTACTCGTCAGATGCGAATGCACTGATTCTTTCAGGNACCACTCTAGATTTTCCNTACAGNGNTAGCGANCCAGATACGTCAATGGNCGAGCTGACTATTTTCGTNACGATTAATGNTGAGGTATNTCCTCTGGAAGTGCTTGAAGATGTCTTGCGCGTTTCGTTGGGAGAGAATTTTTATGCCGGNCTCAAGTCATTTAACTTTTCGGTTTCAGACGGTATTTCTGAGGCAAGCTCCAGGCTCGAGCTATGGTTGNTGAGAAATCTATCCGATTCGTCCAGCGGGCCACGNGTAAATCAGTTGCTGGGTAATNTTGAGGATCCACTGCGAGATTTTAACTATCTCGTGGTCTTCGANGATATTGNTCCTGGTGCGNTTAGAAACGCAGGTTATGAGGCTCTTACATATTATATNGGGGGGTTNCTTGCTGACTTCGACAGCAGGCGACAAGGGTTAATAAATGCAACTTTTAACGTTTATGTGATTGATTTCCCGGCAGGTATAAGCTCTGGACTAAATATTAACACTGGGTGTTATGACGCTTCGCCGGAGACATATTGCGCTGAGGAGGCGCAGGAATCTGCTAACGAATTGATTTCTGGTCTGACTGAATTTTCCAACGTGACTATAGACGCTATCTCGATAATTACAGGACTTGATGGGCGAGGGGTAAACCTGGGCACGGTTAACGTGCAACCCCTGCTTGGCGTNGCCGATGGAAGCTTCGCGGGTCCTAACAGACTGTTGAAAACACTAAAACACGAATTTGGACATGCGTTCCAAAGCCTTGGTGATCACTACACGAGCGACTACTTGCTAGAGGATGATGCTGGACAAAAATTGATCGACATGTCTGATGGGATTGAAACTCTCGACGCCTATAGCGTTGATATTTCACTCGAGGAGAACCCCACCGCTGTGAAGTGGAGGCATCACTTTAATGAAGATGGCAGTATTCCCGGGCTTGACTCTCAGGTTGGTGAAGATGCCCGTTCAATTGGCTATTGGAGTGGCTGTTATTACCACGCTGAAAGATGCTTCAGGAGCAGCTACAACTCGATCATGAACAATCTCGGCGTGTATGCTGAAGAACTTGCTTTTGACCTAGATAGAACGCAATTCGATCATGTGAAATTCGATGATGTCGGAGCAGAGGCATTTGCGCTGGCGGTCCTGCAACAACAGGGTATCAACTCTATCGATGTTGAATTGGACGAGAATGGAGATTTATTGGTCGGTCATAAGTTGCAAATTCCATCAACTCTGTTTGCCATCGATTGGTATATTGATGGTGTTCGGGTGGAAGATTGGGCAACTGTCTCTGCGACGAAACTTGGCGGAGCTGATCTTAACGATGAAGACGGTAATCCACTTGTTGAGCGCATTCGAGTGTCAAAAAAGGGCCCTGGGGAATCTTCTAATGTCGCGTACCGTGCTCGAGCACTTTCAAGTACACCTCTGATTGTCGTAAAAGATGAGATAGACACCTATGGCGATGTATACCTTGGTTCACTTTCCTCTCAGTCAGGTTTATGGGTGTGCAATCAGAATAATACGTCCTGGGCCGGTGCTGAAACTACGTATTGTCATAGCACTCTGACTATTCGATTCTCAGATGGGTGGCACTACAGCCCGGATTGGAACAACAAGCTTGAGCTATTGGAACAGCGAGCTGATGACATTTATTTCTATTATGAAGATTCCGGGCTCGGCTCTCAGTTCTTCATTAATTGGGGTTTCTATCAATAGCTGCGCCGTGGCGTTCTTGCTTGGTGCATCTCTGCTAATTCATGCAGCGACTGCAAGCGCCGGTAGCGACTTAATAGAGCGAGAGGGCATTGTAATTTCTATAGATTCAGCTGGCGGTCAGCTTGTCGCAGCAGATCCTGTGCCGATATCCGTTAACTATCGTCGCGTGCCCTCAAGCTTGGAGGCTGCGATTATTGATCCACGCAAAACTGNAGCGCCATCGAACCGAAGTTTAAAAAAGCTNTTGGAAGACGTTCCTATCGGTACTGTTTTTCTTAATGTAAAAAATAAAGATGGGGGGCCTCGGGCTATTATCCCGCTGCGTAGAGTAAAGGCTTACGCCTCCCACATCCCTAATAACCAAATTCGGGGAATCGAGCTGCTGAACGGCCCCGTTCAGTTCTGGGGAAATCCTCGTATAAGTCTTGAGGGTGCGACCATAAGCGTGATGCAGAGGAGTAGAACCGGCAGCCGTTTACTTGGTGACATAGAAGTCAAAGAAAAGTAGCCAACGGTCTACGAACTCTGATTTGTAAAAGCTACCGGTGCAGAAGGCTACCCCAGCGTCTGATTTTGGGCTTCGCGAAGGGCATGAGCGGGGCGTCTTTTCTGTAGTACTGCTAAATGCTTACTTTGCGTCTAAAAAACGCTCTGCATCTAACGCTGCCATGCAGCCAAAGCCGGCGCTGGTGATCGCTTGCCGGTAGATATGGTCGGCGACGTCGCCGGCGGCAAAAACGCCGGGCTTGCTGGTAGCTGTGGCATTGCCTTCAATGCCGCTGCGTATGCGGATGTAACCGCCCTGCATATCTAATTGGTTGGCGAAAATATCGGTGTTCGGTGAGTGACCAATGGCGATAAAAACACCGGCGAGATCGATCTCTCGAGAGTGGCCGTCTGTGCTCTTGATCCGCATGCCGGTAACACCGCTGGCATCACCAAGCACTTCATCGAGTTGGTTGTTCCACAGTGGCTCAATATTTTTCTTCGCAAATAAACGCTCTTGGAGAATTTTTTCGGAGCGCAGGCTGTCGCGCCGATGGACTAAATAAACTTTGCTGGCGATATTTGATAAGTACAACGCCTCTTCTACAGCGGTGTTGCCGCCACCAATTACCGCAACAACTTGGTCGCGATAAAAGAACCCGTCGCAGGTGGCACAGGCGCTAACGCCGCGTCCTTTAAAGGATTCTTCACTCTCTAAACCTAGATATTTTGCCGATGCGCCGGTGGCGATCACCAGAGCATCGCAGGTATAGGTGGCTTGGTCGCCAATAATCGTATGTTGGCCGGCTTCATTAAGTTCGGTGGTATGGATGTGGTCGTTAATGATGGACGCTTCGAAGCGTTCCACGTGTTCGGCCATCTGCATCATCAGTTCTGGCCCCTGAAGCTGAGCATGGCCGCCTGGCCAGTTTTCAACTTCAGTTGTGGTGGTGAGTTGGCCTCCAACCTCGACCCCCGTGATCAAAATGGGTTGCAGATTAGCCCGAGCCGCATAGAGCGCCGCGGTGTAGCCCGCTGGACCAGAGCCTAAAACAATGAGGCGGTGATGCTGCGAATCGCTCATAGATGGGTGTCCAAAAATTAAGGCGATATACTATCCTATGACGCTGCCGAGGAAAAAGCTTCAAGTGAACATTGGCGCCTGAGTGCTATTGGAACACCGCGCGCACAGGGCCGACTGATGATTTATTCACCGGTGCCTCTCATATCACCCCATCTGATTGCATCTGAGCAATCTCTTCAGTGCTGTAACCCAGTTCAGCAAAAATCTCTNCGTTGTCTTGACCCAAGGTTGGTGAGCGGCGTTGCACTTTGGGTGGTGCAGGCTCGGTGACGTGACTAGCGCTCACGACTTTAGATTTTTTGGTCGAATCCTGTGGGTCTGGGATTTCGGTAAAAATCAGGCGGTGATCGAATTGCGGCTCCGCTGCGACTTCGTCCAAAGTTTGGATTGGAGCGCAGGGGATGCCTAGCTTACCAAGTTCATCAAGCCAATATTGGCTTGGCCTAGCGGCTATAAGCGGCTTAATTATTGGGTTGATCTGGTCAGTATGATTAATGCGCAAAGTGGGCTCTGGGAACTGCTCGTACAGTTCACCGACGCCGAGTAGTTTAAACAGCTCTTTGGCGTGAGCCTCGCGCAGGGCGACGATCTGGACAAAGCCGTCGGCACTGGCGAAGACATTGGCCGTTGGAGATTTAGTTGGTGAGCGATTACCCATCAGTTCTGGCAATGTGTTAGTAACNAGGTAGTTGCTCATTTGCGCCGCNTGCATAACCACTGCGGTATCCAGCATCGACACATCGACTCTTTGGCCTTCGCCAGTAAGGTGGCGTCGAAATAGTGCCGCGCTGATGGCAAAGGCTGCGTTCAGAGCTGTGCTCATATCGACTGAAAAGTAGCCGGTCCGCGTTGGCCCTGATTCNGGATGCCCGCTGATGCTCATCATTCCNGATGAGGCNTGAATCGCGCCGTCAAAGGCGGGCAGTTCCGATTTTGGCCCTTTTTGGCCGTAGCCAGAAATTGAGGCGTAGACCAGATTAGGTTTGATCGCTTTGAGTGCCTCATAGCCAAAGCCTAGGCGATCTATGGTGCCGGGCTTGAAGTTTTCCACGACTGCGTCAGCGGTAGCCACTAACCGGTGTATCACTTCCTTGGCTTTGGTGTGTTTCAAATCTAGGGTAATGGCGCGTTTACCAAGATTACAGGTCAAAAAAGATGGCGCCATACCGTCACTGCCTGTAGACATCAATCCACGGGTGATGTCGCCTGCGCCGGGTTGCTCTATTTTGATGACGTCAGCGCCNAGTTGCGCGAGCTGCTGGGTGGCGAATGGTCCAGCTAAGACTTGGGTAAAGTCGATAATTCGTAGACCAGTAAATGCTTGGCGTGNGTCAGCCATATTTTTCTCCCCTGACTTCTACCTCTTTAGGTTTTAGCGTTGTACCAGTTCAAAGACCCACAGAGATCCGCGGCTGACTTCGCTAACGGGTATCTGGGAGCCGCTAGCGTACTTGCGACTGAGTTCCGCGAGCACCGCAGGCAATGCCGGATCATCTGTTATCCGGATCAGTTGGCGTGGGTACAATTTATCGTCGACTCTGAGGATTGCGCGCCCGTCTTTTTCGGCCTGTAGTGGCCATTGTTTCCAAATTTTGCCAACGGTGCTGAGCATATAGCCGCTTGGTATGAAGATACGTCCGTCATGCTCGACAATCCAGGTCGTGCGCGAACGCGCTGGTTCAAGCAACTGGAATTCGACAATCTCGTAGTCTTTAACAAAACGCCAATCGGGTTCGTCGCTAACGACCTGGCCGGTGTTGAATGGGCCGCCCGTGACAACCCCTATGGGGCCATCGGTGAAGCGTGTGGTGAGAAAAAATGCCAAAACTACAATAACAACCGCGGTTACCGTTTTCCCAAACCAACCCATAATGACTCTCCGGCTCAATTATCAAGGGAGAGTACACTCGTTTTTGGGATGAGCGAACCAATTTTGTTGAGCATTATTGCGGTGATATTAAACTTTGGATTTAGTTCTAGGCACAGTAACGAGCGCGGCTGAATTGGAGGCAAATATGGCAGGTCAGTTAACGGCGTTGATTACCGGCGCGTCGGCGGGATTGGGCGCAGAGTTCGCTCGGCAGTTGGCGGCGGACGGCTGTCAGCTAATTCTTGTGGCAAGACGGCTCGAACGCTTACAGGAAATTTCTGTGCGCTTGCAAAGTCAATTTGCGGGTGTCGAAGTGCTATGCATTGAGGCGGATCTAAGTCAACTTGGTGCGGCAGAGCATATCCACAGTCAGGTCTGCACCAAGGGTTGGCACGTAGACTATCTAATTAATAACGCCGGCGCTTCTGGTCCCGACTTCTTTGGTGACGCGCCTTGGGCCGAACATCTGGATTACTTGCGGCTCATGCAGACCAGCGTTGCGGAATTATGCCACTGCTTTATCCCAGCGATGCGTGAACGTGGTTTTGGGCGGGTGGTCAATGTTTCCTCAGTATCAGGCCGTATCGCTGCTGCGAACAACTGTCACTATGGCCCGACCAAAACCTATCTCATAGCATTGTCGGAAGCCTTGGGTTTGTCGGTGCGCAGGCACGGTGTGCATGTTACGGCGCTTTGCCCCGGTTTCACCCATACGGACTTTCACTCGACAGCTGGTCTTGAGGATCTCAAGCAATCGACACCGAGTTTTATCTGGTATAGCGCTGAAACCGTTGTGCGAGAGGGTCTGACTGCTGTGGAAAAGGGCCGCCTAATTTGCGTGTCNGGGCGTTTTTATCGCTGGCTCGATCCGCTCTTCCAGTCGATTTGGACGCGCTGGCTGTTCTTGCGCTTAGGGTGAATGTCACCCAGCTGTCCAAATGTAATTGCAGAATAAGCTATTCCCCTTCGCGGAGAAGCCATCAATAATGGGGGTGGGAGGGAGTTATGGATAGCG
The DNA here is from genome assembly GCA_002704325.1 of Gammaproteobacteria bacterium. Taxonomy (GTDB): domain Bacteria; phylum Pseudomonadota; class Gammaproteobacteria; order Pseudomonadales; family Azotimanducaceae; genus UBA4421. The sequence continues at coordinate 6,763 of PAFJ01000036.1, forward strand.
AGAACGCACAGTCAGTCGCGAATAGGCGGCTGCTCTTTATTCTGTCAAATCTAGCGATTTTTATGATCGGTCTTGGTTTTGCCGTTCGCACCGCGATTGTGGGCGACCTGCAAGGCGATCTTTTCAATGAGCTGGATCTTGCGCGCTCAGCGACCATGGCGGCTGAGGTTTTGGGCGCGACGTTTATTGGGTTCGCGCTGACCTTACTGTTTGGGGCGGCCTTAGTAGACCTGATTGGAATGCGGCGCATGTTGCTGTTCTCAGCCCTTGGGTATTTCTTTGGCAGCGTTATGGTTGTTGTCGCATCATTCATGGCACCGACGGTAGCGGCATATTGGGTGGTTTATTTTGGTTTGCTCTTAACCGGTCTTGGTTGGGGTGCCGTGGAAGCAGCGACGAACCCCCTAATTGCGGCGGCTTATCCCGACGAGAAAACCCATCGGCTGAACATTCTGCACGCCTGGTGGCCAGCGGGTATCGTTATTGGTGGGCTAATTGGTATTTTGCTCGCGATGATGGGGATGCCTTGGCAGGTCAATCTCCTGGTGCTCATGTTGCCCGCGATTGTCTTGGTGCTAATGGTGCAGCGGGCGGAGTTTCCAGTCACCGAGCGGGTGACAATGGGGCTGTCATATGAAGAGATGTTTAAACAGCTCTATAGATCGCCCGGTTTTTGGATTTGGTTNCTCTGCATGATGGGTACCGTGACGGCGGAATTGGCCCCAAGTCAGTGGGTCAATGTGACATTAACCAATGTCGTTGGCATGTCAGGTATCTGGGTTTTGATTTATATCAACGTGCTTATATTTGTCGGCCGGCACTTTGCCGGTCCGCTGGTCGAACGCTTTTCCAGCCCTGGGTTGTTGACCCTGGGTTGCGCTCTGGCCGGGCCTGGTCTGTATTTTCTTGCCATAGCAAATTCACCTATGGCCGCCTTTGCTGCTGCGACGTTGTGGGCATTGGGCATCTGTTACTTCTACCCAACGATGATTGGCGCGGTGGCTGAACGCTATCCCGCAGGTGGTGCTTTGATGATTGGCCTGATGGGTTTCGCTGGCGGGTTAGCCACGCAATTTTTATTGCCTGTTATGGGGAATATATTCGATCAGGCGAAATTGACGGCTGCTGGGGGCGTTGCGGAATTTTCTGCTTTAGAAGGCGAGGCGTTAGCGGACGTTTTGCGTATAGCGTCGACTCAGTCCTTCCAAATTGTTGCGGTTATTCCCCTTTGTTTAATTCCAGTGTTTGCGATTCTTTGGTTTGTTGAACGTAGGAGGTCGTATGCCGGCAAATAATGCCGATACACCAAACAGCGCAGATCGCAGAGATCTATTAAAGGGCCTTGCGATTGTTCTGGGCGCTGCAATCACGCCGGGCTGCCAGCGGGCAGCGGAAGTCCCGGTGGCTCAGCGAATTGCCGGTGCAGCTCGCTGGAGCGTAGATCAGCGCGCTATCGCCCATCGCTGCGCGGATCTAATCATGCCGGCTACTGACACGCCCGGTGCATTAGCGGCCGGCGTCGGAGAATTTATGGACTACGTCACCAGCGTTTGGTTGCAGCGGTCAGAGCTTGCGGAACTGTTGGAAGGATTAGACGTACTGCAACAGCAAGGACAGCGCCAATACAGCAAGGACTTTGTTCGGCTCGATGAGGCGGAGCAGGTCCACCTGCTTACACAGATGGAGTCTGCGGACTCCGCTGTGAATTTCTGGGGCCTAGGTGCCGGGCACAGTAAGGCCTTCGAGCGGTTGAAGGAACTGACAGTCGTGGGCTACTACTTCAGTGAAGTGGGAACCAAGCAAGAGCGGAGATATGTGCCAATGCCGGGACATTATGACGGCTATTACAAACTGAGTGAGGTGGGTAAGCAGTGGTCGAGTTAACACCTATGGAGCACGTGGACGCCATCGTGGTTGGTTCTGGTATCAGCGGTGGTTGGGCCGCTAAAGAGCTGGCGGAAAAGGGTCTCAACGTTTTGATGTTAGAGCGGGGCAAGCCATTAACCCATGGCCTTGATTATAAAGGTGAGCATCAACCGCCCTGGCAGCGTCCGAATATGGGTATGCGCCCCCGCGAACTGTATGACCAAGAGTATGCCGTGCAGTCGACGTCTTATGCCTTTGATGAAACCACNCGACATTTTTGGAATAACGATCAAGAGAATCCCTACGACTATAATCCCGACCAGCCGTTTCANTGGCTCAGAGCCGATGTGGTGGGTGGGCGCTCTTTGCTGTGGGCGCGTCAGAGTTATCGCTGGAGCGACTTAGACTTTGCAGCTAACAAGTTAGAAGGTGTTGGCGTTGATTGGCCAATTCGCTACGCGGACATCGCGCCATGGTACTCCCACGTTGAGCGATTCATTGGTGTGAGTGGCCAGGGACTCGGCTTGTCTCATTTGCCGGACGGCGAATTCCAAAAGCCAATGCAAATGAATGTCGTGGAAGACTACGTAGCGAAAAAAATTACCCAGAGATTTCCAGACCGAGTAATGACCATCGGTCGAACCGCGACATTAACAGAGCCTTTACCTGGGCGTGCCGCCTGCCATTACTGCGGGCCATGCCATCGCGGTTGCACGGCTGGCTCTTATTTCAGTTCCCTCAGCAGTACGTTACCTGCAGCTCGCGCTACCGGCAATTTTTCTCTACGTGCCAATTCTTTAGTGGAAAGTTTAGAGTACGACCGAGCCGCGAAACGCGTCAGCGCAGTGCGCATTGTTGATACGCAAACGGGTAAGCGCAGCCGACTCAGCGCAAAGCTGATTTTTTTATGCGCCTCCACTATTGGCTCTACGCAAATTCTTTTGAATTCTCCTGATGCTGAGAGTGGCCGAAGTTTTGCAAATGCTAGCGATGCACTAGGCCGCTATATGATGGACCACACATATCAGGCCGGTGCGCGTGGAATTATTCCCGGTTTCGAGGAATATTACCCCTACGGCTACCGTCCTAACGGCATCTATATTCCGCGATTTAGGAATGTGAACGGCGATGATGGTGTCGGCTTCACTAGGGGCTATGGCTATCAAGGCGGGGCCAATCGGATTGGCTGGCACGAACTGATTGGGCGGACACCCGGATTTGGAGCTAAATTCAAGAACAGCCTGCGCACTCCTGGCCCATGGCGCATGTCGCTCGGCGGCTTTGGCGAAATTCTCCCTTACGCGCACAACACCCTGCGTTTGCATAAGAGTAAAAAAGATCGGTTTGGTATTCCGCAAGCCACCTTTCAGTTCGAGTTTGGTAACAACGAGCGTCGTCATCGCGAAGATCTTGTAGAGCAAGCCGTTGCAATGCTTGAGGCTGCAGGCGCCACAGATATAGAAAGTTACAGTAGGCCAATGGTTGGTGGCGCGGCGATACATGAAATGGGCACAGCGCGTATGGGCCATGATCCCAATGAGGCAGTCTTGAATGCCCATAACCAAGTCCATGCGGCGTCGAATTTGTTCGTTACTGACGGCGCCTGTATGTCGTCGTCGTCCTGTGTGAACCCTTCGCTAACCTATATGGCTTTGACTGCGCGGGCTGCAAGCTACGCGGTAGAACAATTGCAAGCTGGGGCCATTGCATGAACATGCGGCGAATCGCCGGTTATGGGTTGTTGGCCCTTTTAGTGGTAGCTGGCCTATTTGCTTATCAAAACCGTTTATANCTGCGTTTGGCCATTCAGCAGCCGCAATTATTTCAAGCGCCGGCGCTCGACCAGAGTGCGCCATCCTTGCCCACTGATTTGGGCGCGGTACCCATTTTGAGTTTTTCTAAAACCAATGGCTATCGCCATCACGACAGCATCACAGCTTCGATAAAGATGCTGGATGAGTTGGCGGCTGATAATGGTTGGCNGTTTTTTCATACNGAAAATGGCGCCGTGTTTACGCCCGAAAATCTGCAACGTTTNCGCTTGATCGTTTTGAATCACAAAAGTGGTACGGTCTGGACCAAGGAGCAGCGACGGGCGCTAAAAAACTTTGTGGAAGAGGGCGGTACGCTCTTGGCGCAACACGCGGCTGGTGGCGACCAAGGTTATGACTGGCCTTGGTACTTGGAGCAAGTGCTCCGAGCGCAGTTCGTTGATCATCCAATGACGCAGCATATTCAACCGGCTACCCTGATTGTTGAGGATCGCAGCCACCCGGCAACCGCTCACTTAGGTGTGGTCTGGCAACGCAGTGATGAATGGTACAACTTTGCTGCAAGTCCTCGCGGCAATACTCAGGTATTGGTGAGCATTGACGAGGCTACTTATGATCCTGAGAAAAGTCCGATGGGCGCGGATCATCCAATGGTGTGGTGGCACCGTGTCGGTAAGGGTCGAGTGTTTTACAGTGCCTTAGGCCATACTTCTGAGTCTTACTCAGAGCAAGATTTTCGCGCGTTTATTCAAGGCGCCATAATCTGGGGGTTAGATATCCCAAAAACTAACGATAGCGAGGAGTGAGTAGATGATGAACTTTGATATTCCAGAAAAACTGCAGGGTTACTTGGATGAACTGGATCGGTTTATCGAGCAAGAGATAAAACCCTTAGAACAAGCAAACGACAATATTCGATTTTTCGACCATCGGCGCGAAGATGCGCGGACAGACTGGGAGCGTAATGGCCTACCTAATGAAGACTGGGAGGCATTATTGGNTAAAGCAAAACGTGTTGCTGATGTCGCTGGGCATTATCGATACCCGCTGCCCGAGGAGTATGGGGGCAGTAATGGCACCAATCTGGATATGGCGATTATTCGCGAGCATTTGGCAGCAATGGGTCTGGGTTTACACAATGATTTGCAGAATGAGCACTCGATTGTCGGTAATAACGTAGGTTTANTATTGATGATTGAATACGGCACNGANGAACAAAAGGCCGAGTGGATTGANGCACTTGCCGAGGGTCGTGCTGGGTTTGCCTTTGGTATTACCGAACCAGATCATGGCTCCGACGCGACNCATATGGAAACGGTGGCTGAACGTGATGGCGATCAGTGGATTATTAACGGCGCAAAGACCTGGAATACCGGTATCCATAAAGCCAAACATGATCTGATATTTGCCCGTACCAGCGGTAAGGCAGGCGACGGCAACGGCATCACCGCATTTCTAACCCCCACNAACAGCGAAGGCTTTAAAGTGGAAGAGATGCTTTGGACCTTCAATATGCCTACCGACCATGGGCGAGTGTCGATGGACAATGTTCGAGTTCCGCACAATTCAATTTTTGGTGGCGAGGGTCGCGGATTGGCGGTAGTGCAGCATTTCTTTAATGAAAATCGTATTCGTCAAGCCGCATCGTCGTTGGGGGCTGCGCAATTCTGCATTAACGAGTCCATTGAGTATGCTAAGCATCGTGCGCCATTCGGCAAGCCGCTTTCGAATAATCAAGGAATTCAGTTTCCGTTAGTCGAGTTGCAAACCCAGTGCGAAATGCTGCGCGCGTTGATTCATAAGACCGCTTGGCAGATGGACACCTATGGCGCCTTTTCTGTGTCGGACAAAGTGTCTATGTGTAATTATTGGTCGAATCGCCTATGTTGTGAGGCTGCAGATCGAGCCATGCAAGTACACGGCGGATTAGGCTACTCAAGACANAAACCCTTTGAGCACATCTATCGCCATCATCGTCGGTATCGAATTACTGAAGGTGCGGAAGAAATTCAAATGCGTCGGGTTGCAGGTTANCTATTCGGTTTCATGAACCAGCGTGCACCTAAGGGCGTTAAGGAATCCTGAGTCCTATGGAAACCGCTTTAGAGCTTTCTGCAGAGGCCATGCATGCCGGTTTGACGCGTGTCTTTGGGGATATATTTCCCGACTTTGAATCGTTGGAGCGGGTCGAGCGGCTTTCTGGTGGGGCGAGTCAAGAGACCTATCGGATTGAACTGACTCGGGGCGGTGGGTCGACGGTCTTGGCTATGCGTCGCGCATCGGGTGGTGTTGAGGGTGATATAACGGCAGCCCATCCGGGCCTTGCGGTAGAGGCATTGTTAATGCNTACCGCGGCAGAGGCCGGGGTTCCTGAACCTGAAGTGCACTATGTTCTGAGACCTGAAGACGGNATTGGTGCGGGCTTNATTATGCAGTGGCTCGATGGCTTTACGCTTGGGGCNCAGATTGTAAAAACGCCGGAACTTGCCGATATTCGCCCGCAACTCGCGCGTCGATGTGGTGAGGTGCTGGCACAGATTCACGGTATCGACTTAGTAGCCAGTGGCTTAGACCAACGTCTGCAGCAGCAAACTGCCGAAGAGTACGTCAGACAGACTTGGCAGCGTTATCAAGATTTCAATACGCCGCAGCCGATGATTGACTACACCGCACGTTGGCTTTTGGACCACTTACCGGAAAACGCCACGCCTGCTCTTGTGCATAATGACTTTCGCAATGGCAACATTATGGTTGACCCTAGTGGCATTGTTGCGGTTTTGGATTGGGAGGTGGCCTACATCGGCGACCCGATGCGCGATTTAGGCTGGATTCTTACCCATTCGTGGCGCTTTGGGCGCGATCATTTGCCTGTTGGTGGCTTCGGGGAAGTCGCTGATTTATTTGCGGGCTATGAATCTGTGAGCGGTAAAGCGGTGGATCGTGAGTCGGTGAAGTTTTGGCAAGTCTTTGGCTCTTTTTGGTGGGCTGTTGGCTGCTTAGGTATGGCCGAGCATTACCGAAACGGGCCAGATAAAACCGTTGAACGTCCTGCGATTGGTCGTCGCTCTTCTGAATGCCAAGTGGACTGCGTGAATTTGCTGATTCCTGGATCAGTAGCCTTAGAAAAGCCGGTGAAGGCCGCGGCCGCGATGCCGGCTATGGAGGAGTTATTAACGAGTGTAAGTGATTTCCTCCGCGATGAAGTCATGGCGCACACCCAAGGTAGATTGCAATTTCTTGCCCGGGTAGCAGCAAATTCTTTAGACATCGTGCAGCGCGAGCAAGCGCTGGCAACTCCGAGTCTTGTGAATGAAGAGCAACGGTTGAAGGAACTTTTTGGCGGGACCGATGATTCACTAATGGATTTGGAGGATTTGCGGTGGCATCTTGTTCACGCGCTCAGGGATGGTTCGATGCCGTTAGATAGCGAACTGCTGCAGGGGCACTTGCGCGCCTCGGTCGTTAATCAGATCGCGATTGATCAGCCGCGTTATGCTGGATTCAAAACAGCGACAAATGGCGTTAAAACAGAAACAGGCGGAGATTGAATTATGCAATTAAACGGTAAACTCGCGGTAATTACGGGCGGTATTAGTGGTCTTGGTCGCGCAACGGCAGAGCGCTTTGCGAAAGAGGGCGCGCGTGTGGTTATTGCTGATATAAATGCTGAAAAGGGTGAAACCGCGGCGCAGGAAATGTCTGCTGGTGGTGCTGCCATTGAATTTATTGCGGTAAATGTAACGGATGAGAGCAGTCAGCAGGCGCTTTTTGACGATGTGGTGCGCCGCTACAACCAACTCGACATCGTGGTTGCGGCAGCGGGTATATCGTCAGCAGGGTATGTCAGCGGTGAGGTTTCGGCTCCAGCCGAGGACCCCGAAGAGAACTTTTTGTACAACAAGCCGATTGCGGATTGGCAGCGGGTACTCGATGTCAATTTGACCGGTGTGGCGATCACCGATCGCCTCGCAGCACGTCATATGCTGGCTCTAGAGACGAGCGGGTCAATCATCAATATTGCCTCTATTGCAGGCAAGCGCCCTTTACCGGGCGCCGCGGATTATTGCGTGTCCAAGGCCGGCGTAATTATGTTGACAACTGTTTTTGCTACGGAGCTAGCCACTAAAAATATTCGTGTAAACGCCATTGGACCTGGTTTTATTGAGACGCCGATGACGGCGAGTATTCGGCAGTCGCCGGATTGGGTGGCAACGGTGATGCAAATGACACCGATGCAGCGCTTTGGCCAGGCCCACGAAATTGCGAATACCGCACTTTTTTTGGCCAGCGATGAATCCAGCTACGTTTCAGGTCAGACCTTATACCCTAGCGGTGGTATGTATACCGGCTAGCCGGGTTAATTACCAAGCAGAATCGTAGGCGCTTAGGGCGGCGGCACCACCGGTATGAATGAATACAACGTGCTCGTGTCGATCAAAATTGCCAAGGGCGACCTGATCGATTAAGCCAGCAGCGGCTTTGCTGGAGTATACTGGATCTAACAAAATACCTTCGAGCGATGCGAACATTTTTATGGCGTCTAGGCTGGCTCGGGTGGGTTGGCCGTAGGCGTCGCCGAAATAAGCATGGTTGATGTGTATGGGTAGTTTTTCAACAGACTGNACCGCGCTAAAACGATCTTGCATTGATCGCAGTAAGCCGGNTNTGCGCTGCCNNAGTGTATCCGGGTCAGGGTGAAAGACGTTTANGCCCAAAATATCTACGCCATAATCTTGGGNGGCATTACCAAATACTAGACCTGCTTGTGTGCCTGCGCTGGCCGAAGCGTGAACAATTTGGGTCGGCGTGAACGGTGCCTGCCACATCAATTCGTTAATGCAGCGGCTATAGCCTAGCGCACCAATGGCATTGGAGCCGCCAGCGGGGATTTGGTANACCGTTTTTCCCTGCTGTTCCAAGGTATTTAAGATATTTAGGCGGCCTTCTTCAAAATCGTCNAACTCGAAAGTATGGATGTGAGCGTTCAGTAGATGGTTGAACAGCATGTTGCCGTTGCGCATNTAGTTNTGATCGCTTCGATCTACTCTGCGACTCAGCAGCAGATGACATTCGATACCTAACTTGGCACACGCCGCCGCGGTTTGCCGTGCATGATTGGATTGCACAGCACCATAGCTCACTATTGTGTCCGCGCCGTGCTGCTGTGCATCAGCGAACAGATATTCGAGCTTGCGTGTTTTATTGCCTCCAGTAGCAAGGCCGCTACAGTCATCTCGCTTAATCCAAATTTGCGGTCCACCAAGTTCAGCGGTGAGCCGCGGTAGCGGCTCTAGAGGCGTTGGCCAGTGGCCGAGGGGTACTGTTGGTAGGGCTGCTAACCAGTCAGGNNCGGCGAATGCGTTTGTTGATGTCACAATGCTATGGCTCCAAATTGGCGGGTTGTGCGCCCCGGTGACTTAAGCACTGGCGGGCCAGAGCTAAACCCGTTTCGATTGCCGCGTCCAAACGAGTTAGCGGCTGCTCAGTATCNCCAAGCAATTGGCTTACTACCCCGGCGGTAAAGGCATCGCCACTGCCGGTGGGATCGACCACTGATGTCACTTCCTGCACAGGATAATACTTACTTTCGCCTGAGCTCAAAAGCACCTCAACGGCCGCTGGGCCGTTGGTGATGATNACGGTCTTGGATAAAAAAGTCTCCGGTGCATGGAGGCGAATGTNGNTTGCCTCATACTCGTTGACCANGANCCAGTCGGCGTAGGCCGAGCATGCGTTCAACATGCGCGCATTCATTTGGTCAGTAAATTGACCAGGGCACCAAACGATCAGAGCCGTCGGATTATGTCTGTGCATGAACGCCATGGTGCCGAGCGTTAATTCTGCTGGGAACGGCGCGCACAGTAGCAAGGGCAAGTCGGTGAGCCTCGACTTAATCGACTCTAGGTGTTGGATCCAAGCAGCGGGCAAAACTTCGGGGCCTGAGTGAAATGCGGTGAATTGCTGGCCCTGCGGATCGGTGAGGATGTAAGCCGTCGCGCAACTGGCGNTTGTATCTCGGTATAAGCCAGACAGATCCACAGCCGACGCACTAAGTGCGGCTTGATAGCGTGCGTCATCATGGCCGCTAACGCCGAGTAAAAGCGTTGATTTTCGCATCCCGTCCAAGTGGTAAACCAAATTTCCCCCGCANCCACCTAGATGCTCGGTTGTTGCGCTGACTTTGCAATTNAGGCCAGGCCCACCGTGGCTGAAGGCAGTTTGGGTTGTTGCGATGCGGTCATAGGCCAACGCCCCTAATACCGCCACAGGTCCGTTGTTAGGCGCGTTTTTTGTCAACAAAGATCTCCGCCGCAGCCCACAGCATCACCTTGGCTCGGGTGGTTAGTGGCAGGTCTTTCGCTGTCTCCAGGCGTGCTAAGAACCGTCCTAACCGGGGCTGTTTTGCAAGTTGCCGGGCGATAAAGGGCGAGGCACTGGCAAGACAGAGTGTGCCGATAGCAAAAAAGATGAAGCCAGGCATCAGAGGTACAACGAGACCTATGAAACCTAAAATCATACAAAGGCCACCGATAATGCCAAGAGAAATACGTATAATCATTCGGGTGTGTGGGGCTGCCAATTTACGAGATGCAAGCAGGAACCGTACCAAAAGTTTAGGTCCGTGGGCATGGGTGCTTACAGGAAAATTCTAAAATCCTTGCACAAATTCGCCAAATAGTGGCGAAAAGGACGTGTGCGGCAATTTTAAATGTTTACTCCGATGGCTCGGAAATTCTCTAGGTCATTTTATGCTTACGATTGAAATTTTTTCCGACGTGATCTGTCCTTGGTGCTTTATTGGCAAGCGTCGTCTAGATCAAGCGCTTGATGGAGAAACGGGGGCGAATGTCGTTTTGCGCTGGCGTCCCTATCAGCTATACCCGAATGTGCCCGAGGCGGGTTGGGATCGCCAGGACTTCATCCGACGACGTTATGGCGCGGAAGCAGATGCTGGGCGGGTGCCCGGTCGGATTCGCGAAGAGGCCGAACTGGAAGGNCTGGAGCTGCGCTATGATCGCATTCGGCGAGTNCCGAATACGTTGTTAGCGCATCGGCTAATGGAGCTTGCGGCGCTTCGTGATTGTCAGCATGCCTTAGCAGAGGCGCTATTTATTGGTTATTTCTGCGCTGGTGAGGACATTGGCGATCTTTCTAGTCTGATCAGTCTGGGAGCCCAAGTTGGGTTAGATCCTGACGAAATCGCAAGCGAACTTTCGGGTGATTTTGGATTAGAAGAGGTCGATCAACAGCTACGACGGGCGCCAGACGCCGGAGTGGCCGGCGTGCCTGGTTACTTGTTAGGCGGTGGATTTTTATTGCCCGGGGCGCAAAGCGTGGACACCATGCGGCAGATTATCACCCGAGCAAAGGTGCGTCTCGGCTAACCCAGCGGTGTCGCTATAAATCCGCGAATCCTTTGACGTGATCCATGTCGTGGGCCGGGATTTGCTGATGCGGATGGCCGACGACTTTTGCAGGTATTCCCGCCACAGTCACGTTGGGCGGGACGTCATTAAGCACAACGCTGCCAGCTCCGACTTTGGCGTTTACGCCTACCTCAATGTTACCGATGATTTTGCACCCTGCGGACAGCAGTACGCCGCGGCGGATCAATGGGTGCCGATGGCCGCCGGTCTTTCCGGTTCCTCCCAAAGTGACCGAGTGCAGGATTGAAACGTCATCCTCCACTACGGCGGTCTCGCCGATAACGATGCCTGTGGCATGGTCAAGCATAATGCCCGAACCGATGCGCGCCGCGGGGTGGAGGTCCACGCCGAGAGTGACACTGATCTGGTTCTGGAAAAATTGCGCCAAGGTGCGGCGCTCCTTGTTCCACAACCAATGCGCGATGCGATGGGCCTGCAGCGCATGGAACCCCTTAAAAAACAAAAATGGGCTGGATAAGTCTTCGCAGGCCGGGTCACGGGTATAGGTTGCAATGATGTCTATTTCGGCGGCTCTGAGAATTTCCGATTCGTCGTGAGTCGCCTCGGCGATAACATCGCGGATTAACATTGTGGGCAACATAGGATTGTCGAGTTTGCTCGCCAGACGAAAACTCAGGGCATCACCGAAGGTGCGATGATTTAAAATCGTAGCGTGGAAATAGCTGCCAAGAATAGGCTCTTCTTTAGCCTTACGTTCGGCTTCTTCGCGCATAAGTGGCCATAGGTCGTTGGGTCCGCTTATTGTTTGTAGCTTGTCTTTTTCAGATCCGGCAATGATCTGCGCGAAACGTTGCTCGCTGCTAACAATGCTGCTTGCCTGAGCCATGAAGTCCCCCAGTCGCCCATTGGCTTCTAACAATCTGCGGAGGGTAGACCGATTTGCTTTTATTGCAAGCATTGTCGCGCTCAAACCCGATGTGTAAGGTGGAAAAATTTGCAAATACGCAATGCGTATATCCGTGGGAACAGAAAGCACATGGATTCACAACAAGACAAAGGCAGTTTCCGGCGAGTGGGCGTTGTTGCTCGGCACCACACCGAGACCATACTCGAAAGCGTTCTAACCGTAGAAGCTGTGCTCCAACGGGCAGAGATTGACGTCGTGGTTGATGCGGACACGGCTTCGGTGCTGCCTCAAGGTGCGCATAAAATAGTGGAGAAATCTGCGCTGGAGAACTTAGACCTCGTGGTCGTNGTCGGCGGCGACGGCAGTCTTCTGGGTTACGGTCGCGACTTGGCAGCGTCAGGTGTTCCTGTTGTGGGCGTAAATCGAGGTGGGTTGGGTTTTCTTGCTGCAGTTTCTCCTGAGCAGATCGAAACGTCGTTCGAGCAAATTCTGCGCGGTGATTTTGCCATTGAGGAACATTTCTTGTTGCAGGCCTCTGTTAACCGTCAAGGTCAAGTGATTGCTATGCAGAGCGCGTTGAATGATGTGGTGGTTAATCCCGGTAGCCCGGCGCGAATGATGGAGTTCGCGCTGTGGGTAGATGATGAATATGTTTATGACCAACGCTCGGACGGGCTGATTATTGCTAGTCCGACGGGTTCAACAGCCTATGCGCTGTCAGCCGGTGGCCCAATCATGCACCCGGGTTTAGATGCGATTGTAATCGTGCCCATGTTCCCACACACCCTCACTTCAAGACCATTGGTGGTGCCTGGAGAAAAGGTGCTGCGGTTGCGCCTGCTAGATGTCTCAGATGCCGAGCCACAAATGAGCTGCGACTCCCAGATCCACGTCGAGCTGCAAATAGGCGACGAAATTGTGATCGAAAAGCATTCAGCACCCCTGCGATTGCTTTACCCGCCGGGCCATAGCTTCTATCAATCTTGTCGAAGTAAGTTGGATTGGGGCAGNCGCTTGGGGGGGCAACGCGCCGAGNTATAGATTCTGTNAGCTCAGATCGGTNGGATAGTCGATGTCCCGAATGACCCCNGTATCACTGCAGTCAAAATAATCAATTTGACTGGCCCGATGGGTAAGCAAACGCCGCGCGCCTTGATCGCCGGTACTTGCTCTGACCTCTTGGAACAACTGATGATGGATGCCAAGCGGGTGGCCATGACGTCGCTCTAGGTCTGCTTGTGCGGTGTCCACAGTTTCCATCAGGCGCGGTTGTACCAACGGTGCGCTACTGTTCTTTGCATGCGTCATTAGCGCGACTAAGGTTGCCTTAGATATAAAGGGCATGTCCAGCAGCCCGACAAAGGCCCAGGCCCAACTAAGACCCGCGAAGCCAGCGCTTAATGAGTGGCCCATACCCTTATGCGCCATGGGTGCGCGGACGATGTCCAGATTTGCCATGTTGGTCAAATCAATCCCCAGTTGCGCAAGTTCGTCTTCTTGTCGCAGTACCAGGCGGATGTTTGAGAAGACCGAACAGTAAGTCTCAAGGGTTGTTGTTGCCACTGTCTTGTTGCCCAGCAGTGCTGTGCGCTTATCACCGCCAAAGCGGCGGCTGAANCCTGCCCCAAGAATTACACAGCCAATATCCGAGACTTCGGTCATCAAGTTAGGCGAGGGCGGCGCTTTTTTCAGTCGCAGCGCTCTCTGCTGCCTCTAGGTGTTTGGCTTTCCGCTCAGCGGTAATCTCTGCGAGCACTGCGATTGCGATTTCTGGTGGTGTTTTACTGCCGATGGGCAAACCTATGGGCGCATGTAGACGCGACAGAGCTTGCTCGGAGACATCGAGGGTCAGCAGTCGTTCACGCCTATTCGCCGAAGTCCGGGAAGAGCCCATCGCGCCGACATAAAAGGCTTGGGTATTTAACGCCTCCATCAGGCCCATATCATCAATCCTCGGATCATGGGTCATAGCGACTATTGCAGTAGCGTGATCATCTGCGTGGGCCCGAACGGCGTCGTCTGGCATGTCGCATATCTTGGCAACACCGTCTACTGGGAATTGCTCCAGCAGATCTTCCCGGGGGTCGCATACAGTGACTTGATAGTCCAACATCATTGCCATATCGGCTAGATATTGGCTGACCATGCCCGCACCGATGATAAATAATTGGTAGCTTGGCCCGTAGGTATGCTGAAGGATCTGGCCCTCGTGTGACCATCTAAGTTGAGCGGGTTCGGCGGCCGCGGATAGCTGCGCGCTACTTTTGGCCACATCCACCGTGCGCAAAACCCAGCGTCGCTCGTTTAGAGCTTGATACAACTGATTGAATTGATCGATCGTTTGTTTGTTCGGAGGTTGTGGCTCGATCACGATATTGAGGTGCCCGCCGCAGGGCAGGCCGAATTTTTCTGTATCTTCCGCAGTAACGCCGTAACTGAAGAACTGTGCNTGTTCAGCAGCCAGCTCTGCGCCCAAAAGCTTATCTTTTAGATCATCCTCAACGCAGCCACCAGAAAGCGAACCCACCATAACGCCCTTGCTATTGCAGGCCAATAGCGACCCTACGGGCCTNGGCGATGANCCCCAGGTTTCTACCACTGTGGCAAGCCAGCAACGCTCACCGTCGCGTAGCCATGCTAGAACTTGGCTGATCACTTGCTTATCGACTGCTTGCATTCGATCACTCTCAATAAATTTGGCTTTGTTAGTATGCGTTACAGTTTAACTCAACTTGAGCAAAGTGGTGATTGTAGGTCGACTTAATGGTTTACGCATAACTGCACCGTCAACATTAGGTGATGCGCGTTATGAGTTAGCGGTTGGTGTTCAGCACACTCATTTGAACGTGCTTTTAGGGCAGGGACTGCGGCTNAGATTGCGGCCTGGAAAACACTGCGGCCATTGCGGTAGGTCTGTGGCAACGCTTATGCGCGGAGGCTATTGCAACGATTGCTTTTTCGCTTTGGCACGATGCGATACCTGCTTTTTAAGTCCCGCGCGGTGCCACTTCGCTGCAGGCACCTGTCGAGAGCCAAGCTGGGGAGAGCAAACGTGTATGCAGCCCCATCTGGTTTATTTGGCGAACAGTGGTGGCTTAAAGGTGGGCCTTACCCAGAACCGACGGCAACAGCAGCGTTGGTTGTCCCAAGGCGCGACCCAGGGTTTAGTCATAGCTCAGGCGGACAGTCGCCGCGACGCGGGTATTTTGGAATCCAGAATCGCCCAGCGCATCAGTGACCGAACCCAATGGCGGAAAATGGTCGCAGCAGCTCCAGTACCTCTGAATTTGCAGTGGTTTCGCGAACAGTTGTGGCCGTCGGTGGATTTGCCATTGGGGTGTCGTTGGTTAATAGATGAATCTGAGCAGCACTTAACCTATCCTCTACAATCATATGCGCCGCCGCGCCAGCACTATCTTAATGCGGACAATGTTGANCTTGCGGATAACCTGGTNGGAATCAAAGGTCAGTACCTGCTGATGCAACATGGTGTGTTCAATGTGGCCAAACANGTTGGGCTCGGCGTGGAACTAACAATAATGCCACGGATCTCGGCATTTAAGGCGCATCAGAGCGATCAATTGTCGCTGTTTTAGCCTTTAGCGGCGGCGCTTTGGCGAAGCTCATTTATTAACAATTCTTAGGAACAACTGTGCAACAAGGATTACCTCAGGCCATAGCTTTAGCTGATTACCAAGCGCCGGATTACCGCACTGTAAAAACGGATCTTGTATTTGATATCCGTGACGGTGTTACTGAAGTGACGAGTACGTTAGATATCCAGCGTCAGAACCCGCAAGGTTCGGTGTTGCAATTGGATGGGCAGGAGTTAGAGCTCGTCAGCGTGGAACTCGACGGTCGCTTGTTATCCAGTAACGAGTTTCAAATCCATAGTGAGCAATTGCTGCTGCAAGATCTGCAAGATCAACATCAGTTGCGTATCGTGACGCGCATCCACCCGGAACAAAATACCGCCCTTGANGGACTGTATCGGTCGAGCAAGATGTACTGCACGCAATGTGAGGCGCAAGGGTTTCGCAAGATCACGTACTATCAGGATCGTCCTGACGTGCTGTCGAAATTCACCACCACGATTATTGCCGACGAGGCGCGTTATCCAAACTTATTGTCCAATGGCAATCTAATAGCTGAAGAGCAGTTAGCTGATGGCAGGAAAAAAGTAACCTGGGAAGATCCCTTTGCTAAACCCTGTTACCTATTTGCGTTGGTAGCAGGTGACCTCGCTGTTTTAGAAGATCAATTCATTACCATGAGCGGGCGCAATGTGGCGCTAAAGATCTTTTCGGAGCCCCACAATATCGAACAATGCCACTATGCGATGGATGCCTTAAAGCGCTCTATGCGTTGGGACGAAGAGCGCTTTGGCCGCGAATACGATTTAGATATTTTCATGATCGTTGCGGTAGAGGATTTCAATATGGGGGCCATGGAAAATAAAGGCCTTAATATTTTCAACACCTCCTGTGTGCTCGCGTCAAAAGATACCGCGACGGATGACGCTTATCAGCGCGTAGAGGCGGTGGTAGCGCATGAGTATTTTCATAATTGGTCAGGCAACCGGGTAACTTGTAGGGATTGGTTTCAGCTGAGTTTGAAAGAAGGCTTTACGGTGTTTCGAGATGCAGAGTTTTCAGCTGATATGAATTCTCGTGCGGTCAAACGGATTGAAGACGTTGGGTTTTTGCGTTCGATTCAATTTGCCGAAGACGCCAGCCCGTTAGCACACCCTATACGACCAAGTTCTTATATCGAAATTTCCAACTTCTATACTACTACTATTTATGAAAAGGGCGCCGAGGTAGTTGGTATGTATCGAACTTTGCTCGGTGATGAAAAATTTCGTCGAGGTACTGACTTGTACTTTGATCGCCATGACGGTCAGGCGGCGACGACAGATGATTTCATGCGCGCCATGAGTGATGCAGGGGGTATCGATCTTAATCAATTCAGGCGTTGGTATGAGCAAGCCGGTACGCCGAACTTGCGAGTAGAGGAACGCTACGAAAACGCCACGTTAACACTAAGCATCGAGCAATCTTGTCCGCCAACGCCGGGCCAAGACCAAAAATTACCATTTCACATGCCGGTGTTAATCGGCTTATTGGGCGGGGATGGACAAGACCTGGCCATCACNGCGAATCAGTTGGTGACCGAGGCGGAGGTCGAGCTGCGTGACAATAACGGCTCGGTCATGGTGAATTTAAGAGAACCGACGACGCAACTCGCGTTTACTGGGTTAACTGAGAAGCCGGTAGTCAGTTTTCTTCGCCAGTTTTCGGCGCCGGTAAAAGTCCAATATGATCGGCCAGCAGCGGAGCTGGATTTCCTTGCGAGGCACGATCAGGACGGGTTTGTGCGTTGGGATGCNATGCAATCGATGTGGATNTCCTACTTTGATAGGGGGGGCTCAGAAACCGATGCGCGGCCGCAAGACGCTGTGCACAGCATCGCCGAACAGGCACTGACCCTTAGTCGCAGTGATGAAAAGCTTTTAGCTGCNACCATGCTGACCGTGCCTGGTGAGCTTTATTTATTTGAGCAATTGCAAGGGTTCGACGCTCTTGGGCTTCTAGATGCCAGAGATGCTGGNGTGGCGTTGGTTGCAACTCAATCGGTCGAACTCTGGCAGACGCTTTACGAGACGTACGCGGCCCGTGACAGTCATCAAGTTGATGCTGACAGTATTGCTGCTCGTGCTCTGGCTAATATCGGGTTTAATTATTGGTGCCGTAGTCTGGCTGCTCAGGGCGAGATTGCGCAGTTACAATCCCAGCTTCAAAAGCGCTATTCGAGCGTGGATAACCTCACGGATCGACTCGCTGTAATGGCCTTAGTGTGCCGGCTACCGGAAGTTGAAGAAACGATGCGCGAAGAAATTTTGCAGGACTTTTACGCTAAGTGGGAACAACAGGCTTTGGTTATTGACCTGTGGTTCAATCTGCAAGCGCAAAGCCCGATCACCGATATTGCGGGCGTCAAGAAGTTGATCGCCCATCCCAGTTTCGATCTGAAGAATCCAAATCGAGTGCGATCTGTGTATGGCGCGTTTGGCATGCTGAATTTGCGCCGACTGCATGCCCTTGATGGCAGCGGCTATCGATTTGTTGCAGATGCTGTGGCTGAGATCGATGCCTTGAATCCGCAAATTGCAGCTAGGCTTGCAACACCGCTTACGCGTTGGAAAAAGTTTGATGGGCAACGCCAGCAACTTATGCAGAGTGCGCTGCGCGGGCTTTTAGACGAAAGCGGTCGCGGTCCTTCCAAAGATTTATTTGAAATAGTGAGCAAAAGCCTAGCGGGCTAATATGAACTGATTGGCGCACTCAATCAAAGTTGGGCTGATGGAAGTCCTGCTTGGTGCTGGCGCTGACTAGATTGATCCGTTTATCTGAAATAATTGGCCGTTTATCGCCACTAGGTAGCGGCGTTATGGTGCGGACGACATNATTTCGCGCTAGTCAGAGAAGTAACGGGTCTGCTGAAATCGTAGGCGGGCCTTTGGCAAGATCGCTGAGCCGGTAAGGAAACGTTAGAGGTATTTAACGAACGGGGTGGCCAGCCATTTCTGACTGATGGTTTAGGCAACTTCGGAGGTTAAAGTGGTGGTTTTAAATAAAATTTCTTTACGGGCAGCTGTGGCATTTGCCGTTGCGAGTGTTTTTGCTTCATCGAATACGTTTGCAGAATCGGCGCAGTCCAGCGCTCAAATGGCGAGCAGCGACACCGGTAATGTCGTGTCGAGTGGCACTTCGGCAGCAGGCAANGGCGTGGTGGTAGCGGGTGGCATTACCACAGGGACTGCTGTAGCCATCGGAGTTTTGGGGGCGGTAGTACTGGCAAGCATTGTCAATCAGCTAGAGGATTCGGATGAGCCGCCTGGAACGCCAAGTACGACGAGCACTACNGCGACCACGGCAACTACAGCGACCACNGCGACCACNGCCACTACAACCACTACGGCAACTACAACTGCGACTTCGACAACAGCGACGTAGGATTAAAGATTCAACTGGACGGATAAAGGGCGGGAAGGGGTTCTCGCACCTTTTGTTTTTCGCTACTTGAACTGTTGTTATTCAGTAGTGCTTTGGCAAGAGCCAAAGCCTTTTCGCGGCTCGTGGCGATCTGTTCTGCGCCATAACACCAGCGATCTAAAAGTCTGATGAGTTCTAGCGCCTCTGGCTGTTCTTGTCGCCACGCCTGTATAGCTTTGTCCGCTGGCNGAGCATAGCGCAGCTGCAGATAATGCCTAAGCGAGTTTTGGATCATTGAGGCGTCCGCGGCCTTGATGTGNCGTAGGAGTCTTTTTCGCGACTNTCTCAGTGTCCAGNTGCGGGTTTTCAGGACAGCGCTCAACCCTCTGGCTGCAAATATAATCCCGAGTAATATGGCGATTACGCTCACCGACCATTGCAATAACTGAGACAGTGGCGCCGCAACATCGGTATTAGAGGCCTCGGCGATCGATGGTTCGATTTCACTTTGGCTGCTGTCTGTTTGTGCGGCTGCGTCTGACACCGGTGCCTCGCTAGTAACTCTCTGCTGATTGATCGAGTTACCTTGAGCCTGAAAAACTGTCGCGGCAAGATAGCTCCGCTTTACTTGGTTTGCTTCCGTATCCCACCAAACGATCGTTGCGCTGGGTAGTTCCAAGCTCCCCGGCCTCAATGGCACCAGGTTACGCCGTTCGATCCGTTGACCAATGACGTCATTACCGCGGGTATTGTTTATCAATTGCGCTGCCTCTGGGTACGCCCGAAACGCGCCTCCAGAGAGGGCGGAGGACAATGGTGGTATGCTCGCGCCGGTATTGCGTTCTGCGGTCACTATGACCACCTGAGTTAGTGTATCGCCCACCTCGACTGGACCCACATTTACAGTAGGCTCGAAGCGCTGACTCACAGAGACATTTTTGGCGGGCAGCCACGGTGCAGTTTTTGGATAGGCGTCGGGTATCGGCTTGACCGTAATTGCTTTTTCTTTGGTGGCGACGCGCACGCCCTTGCGCGACACCCGACCGCTATTGAGTACGCGTACGCTCGCGGTCATTTCCACTGCAGGAATGGTTAGATTGCCGCTCGCTTCCGGAAAAATCGCGTAGCTTTGCGTGACGACACCGTAGTTGCGTCCGTTGCGCTGGATGGTGGTCGTTTGATTTTCTCCAAGTGTTACCACTTTAGCGTTT
>PAFJ01000037.1 GCA_002704325.1 Gammaproteobacteria bacterium
GCTTCTTTGCCCACTAGTTGTTTACACAGCATAAATTCTTTTGGGCTGTTCACCGTGTCCGCGGCAACAACGGTATTGTCCTTCAAATAGAAGACGGCGAACTGATTACTCGCCATATCGCCGCGCAATACCTCGCGGTTGCCGTCCGCGGAAAATCCGACCATTTGCAGCTTGAGTTCATATTGATCGGACCAAAACCATGGAATAGCCGCGTAACTTTTATCACCGCCGAGCATGTTACTGGCGCTGGTTCGAGCCTGGTCCATTGCATTGGGTACGGATTCCAGCCGCAATCTTCGATCCAGTAGTGCATTGGGATGGTTCGTACAGTCGCCGGCGGCATAAATATCAGGGTTTGAGGTTTGGCAGTGATCGTCAACGACGATGCCGTTATCGCAGATTATTCCGGCGGCTTCAGCCAGTTCGATATTCGGTACGATACCGATACCGACGATGACCATATCGGCAGCAAACTCAGTGTCACCGCACATTACTTTTTGTACCTTAGCGTCGCCGCTGAAGCCAGTGACCCCAGTGTTGGTATGGATTTGGACGCCGCGGCCTCTATGTAACTCGTCATAATATTTAGACATGGTGGGCGTCGTTACCCGCTGCAGGATGCGGTCTTCCATCTCCAAAACGTGGACGTTGAGGCCTTGTTCTATGCCAACGGCGGCTACTTCCAGACCAATGTAGCCTCCGCCTACGATGACTAGATTAGCGCCCTCGTGCATGTCCGCGCGAATACCGTCTACATCGTCAATGGTGCGTAGATAATGAATGCCGCCGAGATCACTCCCTGGGATGCTCAATAGGCGTGGCCGCGAGCCCGTACTGATAAGCAGTTTGTCGTAGTCGATTTTGCTGCCGTCTNCCAGTTCAACGGCTTTAGCATCTGGGTCAATTGCTGTTGCTCGAGTAGACAGTTTCAGATCGATTTCTTTTTCCTGATAAAACTTTTCGGCGCGCAGGTAAACGCGNTCGACTTCCTGACTGCCCGATANATAGGCCTTGGATAGCGGTGGTCGCTGGTAGGGTAAATGCGCTTCGTCGCCAATAATGGTTATGGGGCCAGTGTATTTTTCTTGTCGCAAACTTGCCGCCGCTTGGCCTGCTGCGTGGCCTGCACCGATGATGACCATACCTGCCATGAAACTATCCTGTCGTTGTGTCTGTGTTGCTAGCTAGTTTACCCTGAGCGGCCGGACATGCCATGAACTTTGTGGCGCTATCTTGGAGCGAGGAGGCTGCGTGGGGGATTTTAAAACACTAACAGATATGGTTAGGATGGCTCAGGATAACCTCGACAAAGGTGACTGGGACTACTTGGTGGGCGCTGCCGATACTGAAGCGTCACTGCGGCGGAACCGCGCAGCGGTTGATTCTTGGGCGTTTTTACCGCGNATTTTACAAGACGTCAGCGACGTCAAAATATCGGCCCACATGCTTGGCGAGACGTTACGGATTCCTGTNGTANTGCCACCAATTGGTTCGATCCAAGCATTCACTAAAGACGGCGGCACTGCTGTTGCNCAGGCTGCAGGTGAGTTTGGGGTGCTGCAGATTCTAAGCTCCTCGTGCATGCCAGATTTTCAGACGGTCGCGCAAACGGTTCCTGGACCGCGTATCTATCAGTTATACCTTACTGGCGATCNAGCCTGGTTGGATGATCAGATTGAGCGCACTATCGATAGCGGCTATATAGGGTTTTGTCTGACTGCAGACACTCAGGTCTATTCGCGTCGTGAGCGCGACATTATGAAAGGTTATGTGCCCATGCAGGCGCGTATGGCCGNGGGCACCATGGTTGACCAAAGTGGGGTGAACTATCAGTCGACGATGACCTGGGACACGGTCGCGCACATCAAAGATAAGTTTGATATCCCCTTGGTGGTTAAGGGCGTTATGAACCCTGAAGACGCCAAGCANTGTGTTGCTGCCGGTGTTGATGTGGTCTACGTCTCGAATCATGGCGGTCGTCAACTCGACCANACNGTTGCCTGCATTGACGCGCTGCCTGATGTTGTAGAGGCGGTGGATGGGCGTGTNCCGGTTGTCGTGGACGGCGGTTTCATGCGCGGCGCTGATGTGATCAAAGGCCTTTGCTTAGGCGCAACAGCGGTAGGTATGGGCCGCTTTGAAGCTCTCGCGGCGGCAGCTGGCGGTAGGGAGGCGATTGTGCGTGCGTTATCAATACTTGAGCGCGAAATCCAAATTTCGCTGGCGCTGACCGGTGTTGACGACGTTGCCGACCTACACCCCGGACTGCTGCGCAGACAGCAGTCAACGCAGGTCGGCGATGTGCTCAGCGCGTTTCCGCTGCTGGAAGAGGGTTACTAGCCCTTATCTTTGGGCATAGGCACGGGGAAGGGTGTAACTTTGTCTCCAGAACTAGTGGTGATTTTTGCGACACCCTCTTTTTCTACCTCGTCGATGCGCACGATGGCGTGCATCGGGATGTAAGAGCGCTGCACGCCGTCAAATTCGCTGCGCAGTCTATCCTCTGCTGGGTCGATGAGCATTTGCGAACGGTTACCGAACACATAGTCCTCGACTTCGACAAAGCCATATAGATCGCTCTGATAGATGCTGCGCGCGTACACCTCATAGATTTGACCCTGATTATGGAAAAGGATCCGGTAGGTGCTTTCAGTCATTTCTTTAGCGGCCATATAGGTTGCCTTTGTGGACGTTTTGTTCAGTCTTTTCTTGCGCGAAATAGTTGGGGATCGGCGCTCGCTTTTCAAGGGCAACAAGTCCGCTTTTTCAGGGTATGGTCAAGCGCCACATTGCGTATAATCGCGGCCCCTGAATTGGTGTGTGAAGCATGGCCAAAAAGCTTTTTATAAAAACTCATGGCTGTCAGATGAATGAGTACGACTCGGCGCGGATGTATGACGTGCTGCGCGAAAGCAAAGGCTATGAGCGCGCTGAAAACGAGGCCGATGCCGACGTATTGCTGCTTAATACCTGCTCCATTCGAGAGAAAGCCCAAGAGAAGGTTTTTCATCAGCTTGGGCGCTGGCAAAAACTTAAAGCTGAGCGCTCTGACTTAGTGATCGGTGTGGGGGGTTGCGTAGCCAGTCAGGAAGGCGACGCTATTATGCGCCGAGCGCCGGTAGTCGATATGGTATTTGGTCCGCAAACGATTCATCGATTGCCGCAGATGTTAGACAGCCGTAAACAGAACCTGTTGTCGGTGGTGGATGTCACGTTTCCTGAGGTGGAAAAATTTGATCGCTTACCAGAGCCGAAAATGGATGGTCCTGCGGCGTTTGTTTCGATCATGGAAGGGTGCAGTAAGTATTGTAGCTTTTGCGTGGTGCCTTATACCCGTGGTGAAGAAGTCAGCCGCTCGGTCGATTCAGTACTCGAAGAAGTGCGTGGTTTGGTGGCTCAGGGGGTGCGCGAAATTCATCTGCTGGGTCAAAACGTCAATTCTTATTTGGGCAGCATTGACGGTGACCAAGCCGATCTAGCAGAACTGATCTACTACGTAGCAGATATAGCTGGGGTGGAGCGTATTCGTTTTACCACATCTCATCCGATGGATTTTTCTGCCAGTCTGCTGGACGCGTATCGTGATGTTCCGCAGTTGGTCGATCACTTGCACCTGCCTGTGCAGGCGGGTTCAGATCGTATTTTGACGGCGATGAAGCGCGGTCATACCGCTCAGCAATACATCGATAAAATTGCAGCGCTGCGAGAGATTCGCCCTAATATTAGTCTGTCTTCGGACTTCATTGTCGGTTTTCCCGGCGAGACCGCGGAGGACTTCAACGCCACCATGGATTTAATTGAGCGCGTGGGTTTCGATGTATCTTTTAGTTTTATCTACAGTGCTCGTCCTGGCACGCCAGCGGCGGCTCTGGAAGACGATACGCCCGAGTCGGTCAAGAAACAGCGGTTGCAACATCTGCAAGCAACTCTGCGCTCTCAAGCCGAGGCCATTGCCGGTGCCATGGTGGGCACGCGCCAGCGGCTCTTGGTGACGGGTTTTGCTAAAAAAGATCCGACGGGGAAGCAACTCGCTGGGCGCACCGAGAACAATCGAGTTGTGAATTTCGTTGGTCCTAGCGAACTAGTCGGCGGATTCTGCGAGGTTGAAATTACCGAGGCGCTGCCTAACTCTATGCGTGGGGTTATGTTGGCAGATTGATGTTGGACGCCGCTGGGCAATTGACAGCGCAGTACTTAGGCTTAAGCTGTGGTCGAGCGGCAAGCTAAAATTTAAATGGTGAACATTGCACGAACAAAATACTGAGTCTTCGCAGTCCATTGCAGACACCTCGGCATCGCCGAGTCCCGCTACGGTCGTTCCGCTAACCCGACGTACTACACTTGAGCCAGATGATGCCGATCGTTTGGCAACGCTCGTTGGGCCGGTGGATGCCAATCTCAAACAGCTCGAACAGCGGTTGGATGTACACATTCGTAACCGCGGTAATGAGTTTCAAATCAGTGGGCCCGAAGCGCGAGTGCGCGCAGCAGAGGCGCTACTGCATCAGTTGTACAGAGAAACAGCGGTGCAACAAACGCTAGAGCCTGATCAAGTGCACCTGTTTCTTCAGGAAGCAGGCGTGGAGGAATTGTTGCAACGTCAAGATCAAACAGAGCGAAGACAAGCTCAGCAAAACGCCGATCAAGCAGCTGACGGGCCGGTTATTCGTACGCTGAAAAAATCCATTAAGCCGCGCGGTAGCAACCAGCAGCGGTATGTGGGCGCAGTACGCAGTCATGACATCAGTTTTGGGGTGGGTCCTGCGGGTACTGGTAAAACTTACTTGGCGGTGGCCTGTGCCGTAGAAGCGTTGGAGTCACAACAGGTATCACGGATTTTATTGGTTCGTCCTGCTGTTGAAGCGGGCGAGAAGCTGGGGTTTTTGCCTGGTGATCTGGCGCAGAAAATTGATCCTTACCTGCGACCGCTGTACGACGCGCTGTATGAAATGCTTGGGGTTGAGCGCGTTAATAAATACATCGAGCGGAACATTATTGAAGTAGCACCTTTGGCCTACATGCGTGGACGCACATTGAACAACGCCTTCATTATTCTCGACGAATCGCAAAATACGACCGTTGCGCAGATGAAGATGTTTTTAACGCGCATTGGTTTTGGTTCGACCGCGGTGGTTACCGGCGATATCACCCAAATTGATCTGCCGCGTGGCGAAAACTCTGGGCTGGTTAATGTGATCAATGTGTTACGCGATACCAAGGGTATCAGCTTTACCCACTTCGGCTCGAAAGACGTGGTTAGGCACCCGTTGGTGCAGCGCATTGTCGACGCTTATGAAGCGTTTACAGGATCCTCAGGCAATAGCGACGGCCAAAACGTTACTAGCGGGCGCTAAAATTGCCCATCGAGCTGCAGATTGCGGATGGCGTTGCTGAATTGGCCGTGCATGGCGCGTTTGAGGAATTTTCCTCCGGGACGGTTTCCGGGCTAGAAATGCTGCTTCAACGAGTACGTGAGGTTGCTGCAGACCCAAGGCTAGAACGCGATGTGTGTCTGCGGGTGTGTGACGCTGATGAAGCGCTAACCCTGAATAAAGCCTACAGAGGGGGCAGCGCNCCAACGAATATACTCAGCTTTACCGCTGAGGGTGTGGNTGGCGATGATCTGCCGCTTGGTGATTTGGCGCTGTGTTGGCCTGTTGCCGTTGCGGAGGCGGAGCAGCAGCATAAAGCGATAGCACATCATGTTGCCCATTTGTGCGTGCATGGGTTGCTGCACCTGCTCGACTACGACCACGTTGATGATGNCCAAGCGGAGACCATGGAGCGGATTGAGGTGCTTATATTGTCTGATTTCGGGGTGGCCGACCCGTATAAGTGAATACCAGCCCTTGCTTTTCTCCGGGTTCTTACCTACAAAGGCAGTCCATAAGATCTTAATCTCTCCATCTATGAGTGACACACCTGAGTTGTTTAGAGACTCAGCCGAAAATACAGCGCCGCGCCGNGGTGTCCGCGAGTGGCTTGCTGACTTATTTTCGGATGAACCAGAAAACCTTCCTGAACTTGTAAGCATTCTTCGTGATGCCGCCGAGCGGCAACTAATCCAGTTAGACGCGTTGAATATCATTTTTGGTGCCTTGCAGGTTTCTGACATGCACGCGCGGGATATTATGATTCCGCGATCGTCCTTGGTCGTCGTGGCCGAAGATCAAACGCTAGAAGANTTATTNCCNGTGATNGTTGAATCTCGCCATTCGCGGTTTCCGGTNATTGGCGACAACGTCGATGACATTAAAGGCATTCTCCACGCGAAAGACTTGTTGCCGCTATTGCTGCCAGAAAATCAACAGACGTTCGCTATGCGCGACTGTATTCGACCGGCGTTGCTTATTCCCGAAAGCAAACGACTGAATGTGTTGTTGCAAGAGTTTCGGACGAATCGCAATCACATGGCATTAGTGGTTGATGAATACGGCCAAATTTCTGGCGCGGTGACCATCGAGGACGTACTCGAGCAGATTGTTGGCGAGATTGAAGATGAACACGATGTGGATGACGACAGCTTTGTTAAGCAGTTGGAGCCGAACACCTTCCATGTAAAAGCCAACACCACGATTGAAGACTTTAATGAGTACTTTGCGACTGAGTTTAGCGATGAAGAATTCGATACCATCGGTGGCCTCGTTTTGCATCAGTTAGGCCATTTACCCGAGCGCGGGGAGTGTATTGTTTTCGCNGGTATGCGCTTCGAGGTGCTGAACGCTGAATCGCGACGGATCCGCCTGCTTAAGGTCGCTAAGGCGCAACCTGACGAGGCGGATGCTCAAGACTGATTGGCGTAATCTTGGGCTGGCGTTGTTGTTGGGCGCTGGCTTTCCCTTGGGTTTTGCGCCTTATGGTTGGTGGCCCCTAAGCTTATTATCTGCCGCAGGACTTTTTGTGTTGCTGCATGTTTCGCAACGCCGGCTTTTGTTGATGGCGTGGGTCTTTGGCATCGGCAAGTATCTCAGCGGTGCATCTTGGATTTACGTCAGCATTCATCAATACGGCAACGCTTCGCCGCCGCTTGCGAGCTTTTTGGTTGGTCTATTTGTGGCTGGCCTAGGTTTGTTTATGTTGCCGGTAGGTTGGTCTTTGCGACGCTTTCGGGTGGCCACCCCTTGGATTAATGCAGTGACCTTCTGTTGCGCTTGGGCATTGATGGAGTGGTTGCTGACTTGGGTGCTTACAGGCTTTCCTTGGCTACTTGTGGGTTACAGTTTAACTGACTCACCGTTTGTNGGGTTGCTGCCAGTCTGGGGCGCCTTAGGGGCCGGGTTCTGGGCGCTGATCTGCGCTGTTGGGGGCATGCTTTGGGTCCGCGCTGTCTGGCAGGGTCTGCCNGTTGCCCGCGGGGCCATTGTGATGACGGTATTGCCTCTGATTTTGGTTTTGCTTGTGTTGCCGTGGCAATGGGTGTCGCCCGCAGGCGCGCATTCGGTGGCCATTGTTCAGGGTAACGTCGATCAGACGATTAAGTGGGATGTGGACCAACGCCNGGCTATTGTGGATCGGTATCTGGCGCTCTCCGAAGCGCACTGGTCAGCGGATACTCTGGTGTGGCCGGAATTTGCCCTGACCGCCTACGGAGCTAGCGCAGAGCAGATCACCGGCATGCTTGGTGCGAGGGGCAGACAAACCAANACGAATGTGGTCATAGGTGCACCCCGTGTCGAATGGCAGCGCAATGTTGCCGGAGTAGGCGTTAACGAGCCGCGCTACCAATTATTCAATGCGGCGCTCGGTCTAGGTCAGGCCCAAGGCGTTGTGACTAAGCATCATTTAGTGCCCTTTGGCGATTATGTGCCACTGCAGGAATGGTTGCGTGGACTCATCGAGTTTTTCGATCTGCCAATGTCCAATGCGACGCGCGGAGCCGCTCAACAAGATAACGTTGTGCTGTCGCTGAACGGTCAGCAGGTGCAAGCCGCCATAGGCATTTGTTACGAAATCGCTTATGGCAATTCTATGCGCAAGCGTGCGCAGCACGCCGGCGTGTTGATGACACTCACGAACGACACCTGGTTCGGTCGGTCCATTGGTCCTCATCAGCATATGCAAATCGCTCGGGTGCGAGCTTTGGAGAATGGCCGTTGGTTGCTGCGCGCGGCCAANGATGGCATCACTGGGGTGGTTGACCAGCACGGCAATATTCGTGCCCAGCTGCCGCAGTTTGTCGAAGGCGTATTGGCCACCACTTTTCAGATCATGCAGGGAGCCACGCCCTATAGCGTCTTGGGCGATTGGCCGTTGTTTATAATCATTGTAGGACTTATTGGGGTATCGCTTAGAAGATCACNTTCGGACGCGGGAAAAATGGCTTGAACACCGGCCAAATAGCTCAATTTATGTTTCGAGATGGTATCCTTGCGGCCGTTTTAAAGTCGACAAAAGACCCTCATCCATGAATCCGAATTACGACCCCCAAGAGGTAGAAAGTACTGCCCAAACCTATTGGCAAGATAACGAGTGCTTTGTTGGCGATGATCAGGGTACCGGGGAAAAATTTTACTGCTTGTCAATGTTTCCATATCCCAGCGGCCGTTTGCACATGGGCCATGTGCGCAACTATACATTGGGTGATGTGATCAATCGNTACCAANGGCTCAAGGGTCGTAATGTTATGCAGCCTATGGGTTGGGATGCGTTCGGCTTGCCCGCCGAAAATGCGGCGATTAAGCATGGCGTTGCGCCTGCGGCTTGGACCAAGGACAACATTGCCTATATGCGCGGGCAAATGCGGCGCTTGGGGTTTGGTTTCGATTGGTCTAGAGAGTTCGCGACCTGTGATCCCGAGTACTACCGCTGGGAGCAATGGCTGTTTGTACGCCTGTTTAAAAAGGGCCTGGTGTACCGCAAGAACGCAATGGTTAACTGGGATCCTGTGGACCAAACGGTATTGGCTAACGAGCAAGTCGTCGAGGGGCGGGGTTGGCGTTCTGGGGCGATTGTTGAACGGCGGGAAATGGCCCAGTGGTTTCTGAANATCACNGACTACGCCGAAGAACTGTTGACCGAGCTTGATCAGATGGAGGGTTGGCCAGAATCGGTAAAGAGCATGCAGCGTAACTGGATTGGCCAATCCTTTGGCGCGGAAATTGATTTTCGCGTGAACGATGACTCGGCGACCGCATTAACGGTTTTTACGACACGGCCGGATACCTTAATGGGCGCAACGTACGTTGCCGTGGCGCCAGAACACCCCTTAGCCCAGGCTGCTGCAGAGCAAGATCCGAAGGTTCGAGCATTTATTGCCGAATGTGCTCAAAACACCACGGCCGAGGCCGATATGGCGACCATGGAAAAGGCCGGTGTCGCAACACAGGCAACAGTTGAACATCCGCTCACGGGTAAGCCCTTGCCTGTATGGGTCGCTAACTTTGTCTTGATGGAGTACGGGTCCGGTGCCGTGATGTCGGTGCCCGCGCATGACCAACGGGATTGGGAATTTGCGCGTAAATACGGCATTCCTGTTGAGCAGGTGATTGCTCCGCTAGCCGATGACGATTGTGACACGGCCCTTGCAGCCTATACGACTAAAGGGCGATTGATTAATTCGGGAGAATTTGACGGATTGACCTCGGCTGAGGCTTTCGATCAAATCATTGCCGCATTGCAAACACGCGATGCTGGACGCTCTATCACTAACTACCGGCTCCGCGATTGGGGGGTTTCGCGTCAGCGCTATTGGGGCTGTCCAATTCCTATGATCCATTGCCCCGACTGTGGCGTGCTGCCAGTGCCGGAAGAAGATTTGCCGGTAGTGTTGCCAACAGATGTGACGCTAGACGGTGTGCGCTCGCCCCTAGTCGATTTGCCAGAATTTCTTGATGTGGCATGTCCACAATGTGGTGGGGCGGCACGACGCGAGACCGATACCTTCGATACGTTTATGGAGTCGTCTTGGTACTTCACTAGATTTGCCTCACCCGGTGCTGATGTGATGGTGGACGAACGCGCAAAATATTGGGCGCCAGTTGATCACTACGTCGGCGGCATAGAGCACGCCATACTACATCTGTTGTACGCGCGTTTTTATTTCAAGTTGATGCGCGATGAAGGTCTGGTTGAAGGTGACGAGCCGTTCAAGCGCTTAATGATGTTGGGCATGGTGTTGCAAGGCGGTAAGAAGATGTCTAAGTCCGCTGGGGACTCCGGCGACCCACAAAAGCTATTGGATCGTTACGGCGCAGATGCGGTGCGCGTAGCGATGATGTTTGCAGCGCCTCCGGAACAATCTTTCGAGTGGGGTGAAGCGGGGCTCGAGGGCGCGATGCGATTCTTGAAACGTTTGTGGGCATTAGTGCTTGATCACGTTAGTAAGGGCGAGGTTGCGGATCTAGATGTTGCGGCATTGTCCGATGCCGGCAAAGACCTGCGGCGTAAGACCCATGCTACTTTGGCCAAAGCTGATGACGATTACGGTCGTCGCCTGCAATTCAATACTGTCGTTTCGGCGGTTATGGAGCTGACGAATGAAATAGCGCGCACGAGCACTGATGTTGAGGCAGACCGTGCCGCCATCCAAGAAGCATTGGTGAGTGCTGCGCTGATAATTTCACCGATAGCGCCGCATATCGCGCACCGGTTGTGGTCTGAACTCGGTGAGCACGGCGATTTGGTTAATCAGCCTTGGCCACAGATTGATCAGGACGCGCTGATGCAACAACGCTTGGCGCTGGTGGTGCAGGTTAACGGCAAGGTTCGAGCTCAAATTGATGTTGCGGCCGACTCAGCACAAGGTGATATTCTCAGTGCTGCCAAGAGTGAAGAAAATGTAGCGCGGCATTTGGATGGTAAGACTGTGCGTAAAGAGATCTATGTGCCAAACAAGTTGGTCAATATTGTCGT
This sequence comes from Gammaproteobacteria bacterium, assembly GCA_002704325.1. Lineage (GTDB taxonomy): Bacteria > Pseudomonadota > Gammaproteobacteria > Pseudomonadales > Azotimanducaceae > UBA4421. Next base: position 10,852 of record PAFJ01000037.1, read on the forward strand.
GGGTTAAAACCCTAGCGGTCAGTGTAATGGCGCTCGCGCTCGTCGGGTGTGGTTTTCAACTGCGTGGGCAGGACCTTATAAATTCTGGCTACAGCTATGCGATAAGTGGAGAGGGTAAGGATAGCCGCTTGGCGATCGAGCTTGCAGCGCGTTTGTCTCGGTCCGGCGTGCTGGCACAAGACTCGGCCGACTTTACCGTCGAGTTAGTCGATGTGCGGCGTCAACAGGTCGATGGTGCCGTTACCGCTGCGGCCATGTTGCTCGAGCAAGCTGTTCGCATAGAGGTACGGTTTCGGATTGTTGATGCCGCAGGGCAAGAGCGCCAAGCTGAGCGAACTCTGAGTCGACAGCGTTTTTTCCGCTTGGACCGCAGTAACCTGCTTGCTACGGCAGCTGTGAAAGAGCAGGTCGCTGAATCCATAGAAAGTGAATTAGTGGCGCAATTATTACGCAGTTTGAATTTGGTCCAGCAGATGCCGTTGGCCGCCGATGCCGGTTAAACCCGATCAGCTGCCTGGCGCATTGAAAAAAGGCTTGGCTGCGGTTTATCTGGTCAGTGGAGATGACACCTTACTCGTTACTGAAGCCTGCGATCAGATTATTGCTACTGCTCGGGGGCAGGGCTTTAGTGAGCGCAGCGTGCATCATGTAGACACGGGCTTTAGCTGGCATAGCTTGAGTCAAGATGCGGCAAGTCTATCCCTGTTTGCTGAGCGAAAAATTCTCGACGTGCGGGTATCGAGTAAGAAATTTGATAAGGAAGCGTCAGAGTTACTTCGAGATTGGGTTGCAGACAACGGTTCGGCCGATGACACGGTGTTGTTGCTGCGTACCGACCGATTACAACCCAAGCAGCGGTCCAGCGCCTGGTTTAAGGCATTGGACAAAAATGGTGTTGTGGTTCTCATTTGGCCATTGGCCGCTCACGAGTTCCCGCGTTGGCTGCAGGCGCGGCTGAAAGATCGAGGACTCGAATTGCAAGCGGATGCTTTGGACTACTTGGCGGCAAGAGTCGAGGGTAATCTTTTGGCGGCCGTGCAGGAGATCGAGAAGCTCGCCTTGCAGGATCTCAGTGCTCCGATATCTGTGGAAGCCCTGGCTGCTTGTTTGGAGGACGCCTCCCGTTTTAATAGTTTTGATTTGGTTGACGCAGCGCTGCAGGGTGATGGCCGTCGAGTGCACAGGGTGCTGCGTGGGCTGCAAGAAGAAGGTGTTAGCGTATTTGCAATTTTAGGTGCTCTCACCAGTCAACTGCGACGTCTTGAGCTGGCTCGCGGGCTACCGCCAGCGCGAGCTCGAGCAATCCAGCAGTTTTTGCAGCGCAGTCGCGTTCCCATCCATCAATGGCTTGCTGAATGTGCGGTGATCGACCAGTTGGCGAAAGGCATAGGCATCGGTAATCCTTGGGCCAGCCTCGAGCAACTCTTATTAAGTATGGCTGGCGTCACTGCCATACAACGACCCAGTGTTCATCAACGGCTCCTGAGACGTCGGTAAAAAACTCTAGTGCTGTAGTTTCAGCTATTTCCAGGTCATCAAAGTCGTTGACCCTCTGTATATTTTTGGTTAACAATCTCTAAAGGGTCCTTCTGAGGGGTCGGGCCTTAAAAACAAATCATACGGGTCGCCGGTACTGGCAACCTATGAGATTGCTAGAGGGGAAAAATATGTTGAAGAGCAAACGTGTAATAGCGTTGGGACTGTCCTGTGCGCTGCTAGGAGCGCCGGCTTGGGCGGAGGACGATTCGGAGAGTAAACGGATCGAAGACGTAGTCGTTTACGGCGATAGAGTCGAATCTACTGTCTCAGATACGTCTATATCCATTACTGCAATGAGCGAAGAGTTTCTCATGGACATGGGCATTCAAGGCCCAAATGAAATGGTCAACTTCATTCCTGCGACCACCCGTACCGACTGGGACATTAAGATCCGTGGCATCGGAAGAAACTTCCGAGGTCTTGGCGGCGACCCTGGTGTCGGCACTTACTACAACGGAATTTACTCGCCGGATTTTGGTATTGCCTCCACGGAAGGTGGGTTATACGACATCCAGCGTATCGAAGTGTTGCGTGGACCGCAGGGTACTTTGTATGGCCGAAACTCTATCGGTGGCGTCGTGAACTATGTTACGAATCCAGCCAATCATGATGAATTTGAATCCCAGGTGCGTTGGGTCGGTGGTCAATACAACGTTTCGGAAGGTTACGCCGTATTAAGTGGCCCGATAAACGACACACTTGCTTATCGATTGAATATTTCGAAGCGAACCAGTGATGGAAGAATCGACGGTATGGGCAACTCCGAGGACATGGAGGCTGCCAACGATGCGAACTTTGCGCTGACGCTGGACTTTAAGATTTCGGACGCGATGAGTTTGAATTTACGCGTGAACGACAGAGAGTCTGAAGCCCCCAGAAATTTCGGTAATGGCGGGCATGGTATTTTAAGCGAAGGCCCTTGCATAAATGCGAACGTTGCTAAAATCACGAGTTTGGATCAGTGCGACCCTACCTATCGCGTGAGTCGAGATACCAATCACTTTGTAAGGGGCTTGCGGCCAGTGGACGCTGATGACCCGGCGGCAAAATTCCCGTACACCCATCCAGTTACTGGCGAGGCGCAGTGGGCTGCATATAAGAGACCAGGCGTAGACGGTGCGATATGGCCTTACATGCCCTCGCCNAACTTCGGTAACGCGAACGTCGCGGCNTATGANGGGGGTGATAATGCNAAACCCGAGTTCATGTCNNTGACNAATAACGAAGTNCACGAAATNTTTGATCATAACTCCGCGAATGTNGTNTTTGATTGGGACATCAGTGACAGNTTATCGGTTAAGTATTTGGCGAATTATCAAAGTTTTCTTTACTACTTTAACCGAGACAANGATTTTTCCGACAGCGAATTTTCAAATGTCGGCGANACNGTTGATGAGTCNGTAAGNTCNAAGTCTTCCGAATTACGGGTNTTNTGGAGNTTNGGAGANCGTTGGACNGCAACNTCNGGNCTNTACTTCTTTGAAGAGGACAGAGACCAGCTGTACGGAATTCGAAACCGTATTCCCATGATCAATCAAGCTCCGAATTATGGCATCGACGAGAGTCCAACGTGGCTTACTGACGCTATGGCTGTTGTCGGATGGATTATGCCGGAGTGTTTCGACTACAAAACTGCCGTAGTAGGCGCAGCAGGCGGGTACGGGGCCTACTGTGGTGACGACGGACGAGCATTTAGCATCACCAATGATGTTGGCGCCTTATACGAGCACGATAACAATGTAATTACGACTAATAAGGCGTTTTACACCCAAGGGGACTACCAAATCAGCGACACCTGGAGTGTAACTTTGGGCGTTCGTTACTCGGAAGATTCTCGAGAAGCGCGGGAGGCGCGCGGCGGNTACTCTGAGCTTGAGGCAAGTAGCTATCCATGGATCCAATCAACTATTGCGGCGACTGCGCCGGACGATGCGACTGCTGCAGCGATAATGGCTGAAGGCATGACGCCCTTGGCAGCGATTAATGTGGCCATGGGCGCGGCCACTATGACTGGGGACCCGTTAAACCCAATAACGCCGACCTGCGCGCTTGGAAGCACTGAGTGTGCCACGCCGTTGAGACTAGGCGGCATTCCGATATCGTGGGGTAGCCGAATCGGAGGCGAATACAGCACCGAGAACACCAGTTTCCGGATCAACTTTAACTGGGAGCCTAGCCCAGACCACCTGATATACGCGGGTCTTACGTCAAGCTATCGTGCTGGTGGTTTCAATATGGGTGGATCTGATAACCGAGTCTATGTAGACGGCACGGGATCGCTCGTATTCTACGGCGACGAAAAATTGAAGGCATGGGAGATTGGTTTCAAGAGTGCTTTCTTTGATGGTCGAGCTCAGGTAACAGGCGCGCTGTACTACTATGACTACCGGGATTATCAGGATCACGTAGAAACATGGGAAACCACCAGCGGTGACTTCGACCTCCCAGTGGGCATAGAGGCGCCAGCAGGGCGCGGTCCAGTGGAGATGACGGACAATATTCCTAAAGCTCATAACGCGGGTTTTGAGGTTGACGGTGTGTTGCTGGTTACCGACAGCCTCACCGTTGGCGGTAATTACAGCTACACTGAGTCCGTTTACGATACGGCGTATTCGGTTTTCAACGAGAACGATCCGCGCTATCCACGGGAAATATTCGGTGGCGACCTGACCCAGGATCCATGTTTGGCGACCGATTCAACAAAAGATCTTTACTGCCTACAGGTGGATGGTGTGCAGCTTGCAGGTATACCAAAACATAAGGCTACGGGTTGGGCTTCTTACCAATGGGTAATGGATGCGGGTACCTTGACCTGGTACGGGTCGGTCGCTTACACCGGTGAGTATTTCACTAATACGTTTTCTCGCCCTTGGGACGAGGTACCAGAGCGCTATCGTCTGGACACCCGACTGTCATTCGACTCGGCGGATCAGCGCTGGAGCACCTCGGTGTTCGTTGACAACGTGCTGGACGACACCTACCTGCGTTGGTCGGATATGGAGGGTAGACGTTCGGGCTATGGTGGCAACTTCAGTCAGAGGGTCGTTGCGCTCATGCCCAGATATATGGGCGTAGAGGTCGTTTATAACTTCCTTTAAGTTACTGCAAACGCAGGATAAAAAGCGCACTCAGGTGCGCTTTTTTTTTGGGCGTTTATGGCTTCTTCTTGAGCGCAACAACGGTTAACCGGGCTGAGGGTACGCAGTGACTAAGGCAGGGCAAGGGCGACTAGTTTTGCATCCTGTGCCTCGCCGCTCGCAATGACGATGAATTGTTTGCCGTCCTGCATGTAGGTCATGGGCGTGCCCCAAGGTCGAGCGGGTAAGTCGATCTCTGTGATTATCCGCCCGTCCAGCTTGTTAAAAGCGCGCAGTACATTGCGCTGCCCATCTGCCTGGGATACCAGTAGTAGACTTTTGGTTAATACTGGTCCGCCAGACCATGCGGCTCCAAGCGGGCCAGGATCAGGTAATCCCATGTCTATAATTTTTTGTCTGGGGCCGTTGCCGTTGATCGTCATCCACAGGTGGTCGCCGGTACCCATATCGATAGCGGTCACTCTGGCGTAAGGCGGTTTAATCAGCGGCAGCCCTTTAGGGCCGCGTACGCGGTTAACGCTGCGGCTGCGCACATAGTTGAAATTGGTCTCGTCGGGGTTGCCGGGTTTGAGCTTCACCGCAATTGGGCTCGCTTGAGAGGGTATGTACAAGATTTGCAGCTGTGGATCAAACGCGGCGCCGGTCCAGTTGGCGCCTCCACCCCAGCCAGGCAAATTCAACGTACCTTGTATGCTGGGTGGAGTATATAAAGGCCCTGTCTGAAATTGATTCATAATGGCCTTGGCCTCAGTGAATAGCTCTGGGCTGAAATCGATGAGATGACTCTCGCTCATACCCTGACGTTCGAATGGTGCTGGTTTACTGGGTATCGGTTGGGTTGGGCTTGAGCGCTCGCCCGGCACTGTGCTTTGGGGTACGGGTGTTTCGTGAATCGGCCACACGGGCTCGCCCGTCACCCGATCAAAAACGTAAACAAAGCCTTGCTTGGAGACCTGAGCGACTGCTTTGATCGGCTTATCATTGACTACGATATTCATTAGGGTGGGGGCGGCGGGCAGATCGTAGTCCCATAACCCATGGTGCACCATTTGGAAGTGCCAAACACGTTTGCCAGTTCGTGCATCGACGCAGATTAGACTTTCAGCGAAAAGGTTATCTCCAAGACGGTGGCCACCGTACCAATCATTGGTAGGTGTGCCGGTAGGTAAGTAGACGTAGCCTAATTCTAGGTCCGCGCTGATGCCCGTCCAGACGTTGGCGTTGCCGGTATAACGCCACGATTCGTTCTCCCAGGTATTGCTGCCGTAGGCCTGGCCCTGTGGAATGGTTTCGAACACCCACACTTGCTCACCCGTGATTGGGTCGAAGGCGCGCACATGTCCGGGTGGCATCTCTTTGTTTTTTGGCCCATCCAAGATTGACGACCCGACGACGACGACATCGGCAACCACCGTAGGCGCAGAAATTACCGAATAGTGTTTCCGCTCTATTGCTCTACCTAGACCCAGGGTTAGATCCACCCTTCCAGCTTCGCCAAAGCCCTGAAGTGGCTCACCGGTTTCTGCATCGAGGGCCCATAGGTAGCCATTATTAGTGGGCATGAAGATGCGTGATTGACCTTTATTATTCGACCAGTAGGCAACGCCGCGATGGTTGAACCCCAGGTTTGTCGGACGGCCATCTGCATAGGTGCGGGTATCGAATACCCAGATGCTTTTGCCGGTTGCAGCATCTATAGCGGCAACATGGCCCAGCGAGGTGCTGGTGTAGAGCATATGGCCGATTTTTAATGGCGTTGATTTAAAGCCCCAGGGTGTTTTTTTGGGGTCCGCTTTTACTAGTGCATTGTCCGGCGATTGCCACTGCCAAGCTACGCGCAGTTTGGCGACGTTGTTGGCGTTAAGCTGATCTAGATCGGCATATTTCGCGGAACCCGGGTCATTACCGTAGGTTGGCCAATCGGTTTCAGTGGCATGGACATAAGGCGCTGCTATTGTCCAAACCAGCAAAAGGGCTATTCGGCGGGTCAGCATGATGTCTGTCCTCCTGACGGTGAGGGCTAGTTGATATGGGTTTCGGCGGTCACCCCTAACGCGATCACAGCAAGTCGTCCGCCCGTGTTTTCGAGCGTGGTCACGGAGCAATTGTCGGGAGCGAAAATTCGCATACGATCGTCGTTGGTGGCTGCGCCAACCGCTGCATTTATGGCAACAAAGTGGCTGAAGATGATGCAGTTTTCTGTCTGGTCTAATAAATGTTCAACCAACGCTTGACGCCAAGCTTGGGCATCCTTATTCAGCGCCGACCAGTCACCTTGCATGGCATTCTGAAGCCATTGGGCGCGTTCGAGCAGGTCCTCGGTAGGTGAGGGTATTTCGGCAACACGAGGTTCGATCCCGACTTGACAATTCCACTCTGCGGCTAGGGGCTGGGACGTCTCCATCGCTCGCGCCAGTGGGCTTGAATACAATATCGGCCGATCATCAGCATGCCGTTCGTGCAACATGGCGGCAACGGCTTGGGCCTGGCGGCGACCTAACTCGTCTAATCCTGGGTCTTTGTGACTGCCGAACCCTGCGGCGGCTTTGCCATGTCTTACTAGATGAATTTGCGTCATATTTAATGCTCCTGTTATTGGTCACCAGCCGTAGTGATTTAGCATCCGGTTGCCTACAATAATGCTTTATAACAAAGTCTAGGAATTATGCGTGTCTGATCAAGCAGCAGCTGGAATAACCCCCTCCTTCACTCCGGATACCACAGTAAGTGTGCGTGACGCCTTTGGAATTGATCAAGAACTATCGGTGCCAGCGTTCAGTCAAAGGACAGATTATGTTCCTGAGATAGATTCGGATTACAGATTCGATCGAGACACAACTTTGGCCATTCTGGCAGGCTTTGCGCACAATCGCCGGGTGATGGTTCAAGGCTATCACGGTACCGGTAAGTCCACCCATATCGAGCAAGTGGCCGCGCGCCTAAATTGGCCCTGTATCCGGGTTAATTTGGACAGTCACATTAGCCGTATAGACCTTATTGGCAAGGACGCGATCGTGCTGCAAGACGGCAAGCAGATTACTGAGTTCCGCGAGGGTATTCTGCCCTGGGCGTTGCAGCACCCGGTGGCGTTGGTATTCGACGAGTACGATGCGGGACGGCCAGACGTGATGTTCGTTATTCAGCGTATCTTGGAGGTTGAAGGAAAGCTCACTTTGCTCGATCAAAACAAGGTGATTGATCCAAACCCGTTCTTTAGGTTGTTCTCCACNACTAACACCGTCGGCTTAGGCGACACAACAGGCCTCTACCATGGCACTCAGCAGATTAACCAAGGGCAAATGGACCGTTGGAGCATCGTGTCTACGTTGAACTATCTCGACCATGAGGCAGAAGTCGATATCATCAAGGGAAAGGTCGCGGCTTTTGCAAAGGGTGCGAAGGGCGAACGCCTGATTGGTAACATGGTTAGCGTTGCGGACCTCACGCGTAAGGGCTTTGTAAATGGTGATGTATCCACCGTGATGTCGCCTCGCACGGTCCTTACTTGGGCGCAAAATAGTGAAATCTTTGGTGATGTAGGCTTTGCGTTTAGGGTGACGTTCCTGAATAAATGTGACGAGCTCGAGCGGCCTATCGTTGCTGAATACTACCAGCGCTGCTTGGGCGAAGATTTGGGCGATGCCACAGCTGGCATCACGCTGAAATCAGCTTAAATACTGATGATTGACGTCGACAATCCGCTTGAGCCCTTTAAACGGGCGACTACAGCGGCTATTCGTGCCATCGCCGAGAATGACGAGCTGGACGTAAACTTTGGTCCCGGTGCGCCGACTGCTCAGGGTGATCGCGTGCGCTTGCCGCTGCCGTCTCAGGGCGCGAGTGCAACTGAAATAGACGCGGTNCGCGGCATTGGGGACGAATACGCACTGCGTTATCGTCATCACAACTCTCAATTGCATGCGCGTTTTAGCCCTCAGGGTGGGCCTGCTCAAGAGATGTTCGAATGGATTGAGTCTGCCCGTATTGCGTCCTTAGGCGCTCAGCGTATGGAAGGGGTTGCAGGGAATTTGGACGCACACCTAGAGGTGCAGTGTCAGCAGGCGGCCTTTGATGCTGTGACCGCGGAGGCAGATGCGCCTTTATCTGTGGCAGTTGGGTTAATTGTGCGGCAGCAGCTCACTGGCCGCGATCTGCCACCCAGTGCCGAGAATGTGGTGCAGTATTGGCGCGAGCATGTGTTGGAAAGCGCCGGTGAACATATTGAAGCTCTGCGTGCACATGTGGGTGATCAGGCGCAATTTGCAAACCTGTGTCGCAACATTATCGCAGACCTTGGGTTGCCCGTTGATCTTGACGATCCTATGGATGGCGAGACCAACCCTGATGATGTTGAAACCATGGACGAGTCCCAAGACTCAGAAGCAGATTTCAGCCCTGAAGATGTGATGCTCGATGATGAATCTGGCGGCGAAGAGAGCACGGACGGTGAAGCAACTACGGTGGAAATGGATGCTCACGCCGACATGGACGATGCTGCAGGCGAGGCCGATCCTGATGAAGCTCCCGTACCGATGCCCGATGATGCTGGGCGCATTGCGGTGGATTTTAATTACTCGAGTTTTACCGAAAAGTACGACGAAATCATCAAAGCCGAAGAATTATGTGATGCAGAGGAACTGACCCGACTGCGGCGGATGCTTGATCAGCAGCTACAAAGTTTGCACCATGCCACCTCGAAGCTGGCGAATCGATTGCAGCGCCGTCTCATGGCAAAGCAAAATCGTACTTGGGAGTTTGATTTAGAAGAAGGCATGTTGGATGCCGCGCGGCTCACNCAAGTGATTATCGATCCGATGAATCCGCTCGCGTACAAACAAGAAAAAGAGATGAAGTTTCGCGACACTGTGGTGACGCTGCTTATCGACAGTTCCGGTTCTATGCGTGGTCGTTCCATTACGATTGCAGCCATGTGTGCAGATATTATGGGGCGCACTTTGGAGCGTTGCTCAGTGCGGGTGGAAATTCTTGGGTTTACCACGCGGGCTTGGCGCGGTGGTCAGTCCAGAGAGGATTGGATAAATGCCAATAAGCCGTCTAATCCCGGGCGACTGAATGACGTCAGACACATCGTTTATAAATCTGCGGATGACCCGTGGTCGAGAGCGCGACGTAATCTAGGCCTGATGATGCGCGAAGAATTGCTCAAAGAGAATATTGATGGTGAAGCGTTAATTTGGGCCCATAACCGCATTGTCACGCGCAATGAACAGCGCAAGGTAATGATGGTGATCTCAGATGGATTGCCGGTCGACAACTCCACCCTGCTGGTTAATCCGAGTAACTTTCTTGAGCAGCATCTCAAGTACGCCATCGATATGATTGAAAACCATTCGCCGGTAGAACTGGTGGCGATAGGTATTGGGCATGATGTAACCCACCACTATAAGCGTGCGGTTACCATCACCGACGCCGAGCAATTGGGTGGTGCGATGACTGAACAATTGGCAGAGTTGTTCGAAATCAAAGACTAAGTCGAGTCCCTTGGGCGATGGGTAGGGCCNGAGCACGCACTCNANCCCTACCGTTTNGATTTAACCCACCACTTCCATGCGGATGATTTCTGGGGCGCCGCCCATCAAGCCCTTAAAACCCGCCCCGGATGCTTTGAAGTGNTCAGACTCGCCGTGTGCAGCCATCGCTGCTTCGTCCTCATAAAGTTCCATCACTGTGTAGTTGCCCTCTGCGTCTTTGCACAGTTTGTACAGATGGCAGCCCGGTTCATTGGCGTTTACTTTTGCCGCCAGATCGAGCATGACCTCTTCAAATGCTGCCTCTGAACCCTCTTTTACGTTTAACTTAGCGATAACTGCCAACATATGCCTCTCCTCATCAGTGAATAGTGATCGAATAAAGATCAGTGATTGCTAAATACGAGTGTGTACACTCGATCCGATATTTAGAATAGGGACTCTTATGCACAGACGCAATCTGCTCTCAGCGATCGATGACTATGCGCTGCGCTACCCCGAGGAAATCGGCGTAGTGCAGCGTTTTAGAGTGTTACTTGAGAACCATTCGGATTGCTTTGAGCGTGACTGTTGGTCCGGGCACATCACAGGGTCAGCGTGGCTGGTCAGCCCCGATCAGCAGCACGTGTTGTTAACCCACCATCGCAAACTCAACATGTGGTTGCAGTTGGGTGGGCATAGCGATGGTGATTCAAAAACCGATGCGGTGGCTGTGCGCGAGGCCACTGAAGAATCTGGTCTATCAGTGCAATTGCTGCAAAAAAATATCTTCGACCTAGATGTGCATGAGATCCCGGCGCGTAAAAATGACCCCGCCCACTACCACTTCGATGTTCGATATCAGCTCAAAGCTACAGGCGAAAAGTTTCGCATAAGCGAAGAATCTCTGGATTTGGCGTGGGTAAAAATCGATGAGTTAGAGCGCTACACTGAAGAGGAATCGATACTGCGAATGCGTCGAAAGTGGTACGAAAGTAACAGTAGAGATTAAATTTGTTACGCTTTTTCCCTACTTTGGTCAATTAAAACTTAATGAATTAGCCATTGTTCCTTAGTCGACGTTCCCGTACCCTTCTCACCGTCGCCCGATTGTTCCTGTGACTGGCCTTTTAAAAAGGGGCTAGTTGTTGAACTCGATAGAGAAATTCGCTCCATACAGCAATGTCTGAAGCGGATTTCGTCAAGGTCTTAGGTTTGATTGGTCGAAGGACTCCAGAAGGAGAAACCCAGCGCTTATCAAACTTAAGGTAAAGGAGCAAAAAGAGCTGTGAAGAAACTATATGTAGGTAACCTCGCTTGGGCGGTTACTGACGAAGATTTGCAATCTCTGTTCTCAGAGCATGGCAGTGTAGCATCCGCATCGGTTATTACTGATCGCGAAACTGGTCGGTCACGAGGATTTGGATTTGTTGAGATGGAAGACGGCGCTGAAGCCGCTATCGAAGCCCTTAACGATCANGANTTCAAAGGTCGGTCATTGCGCGTAAACGAAGCACAGAGCAAGGAACGCTCTGGCGGCGGACGTCCAGGTGGCGGTGGTGGTGGTCGACGNTTCTAAGCGTTGCCCAGCTACAGCTGATTGTTCGCGCTTGTAGCGGCTAATCAGAATCGCTAAAGAAGACCCGTTGATGTTCTGCATCCGCGGGTTTTTTAATGCCTCTTTTTTTGCTTGAGCACTGCTTCGGTGTTGCAGTTTCGGGATCGTTAAATCGATTACGGGACTGATTTTTTCCGACATTATCGGTGCATTGTCCGAATAAGATTTGTTGGTCCACGCAGTTACCGGGCGCGGTGCCATGTCGAGGGCTTTTAGCTATCCAAATTCGACGTTTTGTCCTGGGATGGCTTGGAGAAGGCGACGGGTATACGCACTTTCTGGTTGTTCGAAGACGGCTTTGGTGGGCCCGATTTCTTCGAGNTTGCCGTTGTACATTACGGCTACGCGGTCAGATATCTGGCGAATAACCGCTAGGTCGTGGGACACAAACAGCATTGTAATGCCGTACTCTTCCTTGAGGTCGGCGAGCAGTCTGAGTATCTGCGCCTGTATGGTGACGTCCAGTGCCGAAACGGGTTCGTCGGCGACGACGAAGTCGGGCTTGGTCGCAATGGCGCGACCTATGGCGATGCGTTGCCGCTGACCCCCAGAAAATTCGTGCGGATACTTTTTTGCAAACGCGCTGGCAAGCCCAACGTTATCCATGAGAATTCGTACGGCCGCTCCAAGATCAGCGCGGTTGACCAAGTTGTGCAGGAGTAACGGTTCCGCCAGCGTATCGAACACNGTCATCCGCGGATTCAAAGAAGAATATGGATCCTGGAAAATCATTTGCATACGCCGTCGGAGCGCTTTCAGATCGGGCGTGTTAATTGTTGATAGATTTATGCCGTCGAAGTGAACCGACCCTTCTGTGATGTTAACCAGTTTTAATAAAGACCGCCCGAGTGTTGATTTGCCGCTGCCTGATTCGCCGACAAGACCCAGCACTTCGCCCTTTTGAATGGCAAAAGACACGTCGTCGACTGCGCGAACAGGGTGTGTTTTTGCATCGGTATAAAACCATGTTTTCAGGCCTTCAACGCTCAGCAGGGTCTGCGGCTTTGGTTCGTAGTTTCGCGGCGCACCGCTAGGAATTGAGGCCAGCAGTTTCTTCGTGTAATCGTGCTGTGGATTCTCGATGACGGCTTGTGTATTGCCGCATTCGACGGCGTTGCCTTTTTCCATGACTAGGATTTCATCAGCGATCTCGGCAACCACAGCTAAGTCATGGCTAATGAACAGCACGCCAATACCTCTTCGGGTCTGCAGTGACTTTATTAGATCTAATATTTGCGCCTGTATCGTGGCATCGAGAGCNGTGGTCGGTTCGTCTGCGATCAATAGCTTGGGTTCATTAATCAGCGCCATTGCGATCATAACCCGCTGTCGCATGCCGCCTGAGAATTCAAATGGGTATGCTTGCATAGCCTGTTCGGGCTCGTTCAGGCCTACCTCTTCAAGCAGCTCAATTGCACGGGTTTTGGCCTGNTTTTTCGAAAGATCCGTATGCAGGAGTAGCGGCTCTGTGAGTTGTTCGCCGATGCGCAGGAACGGGTTCAGGGAGGTCATGGGATCTTGAAAAACCATACCGATTTGTGAACCCCTCACGCGCCGCAAGTCGCGNTGGGAGAGCGTCAGTAGATCTTGGCCCCCAAACCACGCTTCGCCGCCGTCAATGCGCCCCGGCGGGGTTGGGATTAAACCAAGTAGGGCATAACACAGAACCGATTTTCCAGAGCCGCTCTCGCCGATGATTGCCGTTAGCGCATTTTCTTTAACTTCGACGTTTACCGATTGCACCGCCTGTACTGTGCCGTTTCTGGTCACAAAGCTAACACTCAAATCTTTGACGGTGAGTAGGCTCATTGTTTAGTCCTTGGATCCGCGAACATCCAATGCGTCGCGTAGACCATCGCCGAGAAAATTCAAAGAGAATAGGGTCAATGTCAGTGCGGCGCCGGGGAAAATAAGCAACCATGGATACTCTTCCATTGTTTCGGCGCCATAGCTGATGAGCAGCCCCCATGAGGTCGCGGGCGGTTGAATCCCCAAGCCAAGAAAACTTAAAAAAGCCTCCAGCAACATAACGCTTGGAATGGTCAGAGTGGTGTAGACGATCATTGGGCCGACTGCGTTGGGAATGATGTGCCGATACAGAATGACCAGCGGCGACAATCCGGTTGACGTGGCGGCCTCAACGAATTCCTTTTGTTTGAGTGATTGCACTTGGGTGCGCATGATGCGCGCCATGGTCAACCATTCCACCGCACCAATGGCGAGAAAGAGCAATATCATGTTGCGGCCAAATACCACCATCAACAGAATAATGAAAATCATGAACGGTAGTGCGTACAGAACATCGACGAAGCGCATCATGACCGCATCAATGCGGCCGCCGCAATATCCGGCAACCGAGCCCCATGATACGCCTATGATTAAAGCGACCGCCGTAGCAATAAACCCAACCGCAAGAGAAATCCTCCCGCCGTACAGTATTTGGGTTAACAGATCGCGGCCAAAAATGTCGGTGCCAAACCAGTGGGCGGCGGACGGTGCGGTTGCCCCCAAGTTAAGATCCTGGGCGTCATATTCGTAAGGGGCAATCCAAGGGGCTAAAGATACGGCGAGTATTACAATTACCAATGCTACAGCGCCGACNACAGCAAGGTGGTTTTTCTGCAGCCTTAATCGAGCATCTCTCCAAAGGGATGAAGCTTCGATGTCCTCCTCAGCTAAGTGATGAGTTGGAGAAGACACTATTTGGCCTTACTAAATTGAGTTCGCAAGCGTGGATCCATCCAGGCTGCTAGAACGTCACTGATGAGGTTAAAAATAACGATCAATACGGAGAGGAATACCGTAGTGCCTAAAATCATCGTGTAATCTCGGTTGAACGCTGCTTGTACGTAAAAGCGGCCCAGTCCGGGAATTTGAAATATCGTTTCCACCACGAATGATCCCGCTAATAATCCGGCAAAGGCCGGGCCTAAGAACGCGATAACGGGGATTAGTCCTCCGCGCAATGCGTGCTTGAAGACCACGCGTGAATCCGAAGCGCCCTTAGCGCGCGCCGTCCTGATGTAGTCTTGCGACAGAATTTCCAGCATGCCGGCTCGACTCAGTCTGGCGATGTAGGCCGCGTAGGCAGATCCAAGGGTAATTGAGGGTAGAATTTTATCGCCGGGCAAATCTCCCCAGCCCGAGATTGGCAACCATTCCAGATAGATGCCGAAGACCAAAATCAAAATGGGTCCGAGCAGGAATGAGGGCATGCATATGCCGATCATGGCTAGGGTCATTGGCACGTAATCTTGCTTAGTATTCGGCCGCAACGCGGCTAGTATGCCGGCAAGAACGCCGATGAAGAGCGCAAAGCAAAGCGCGTAGACCCCCAATTCCGCGGTGACGGGCAGTCCGCTTGCGAGGATCTCGTTGACGCTTCTGCCGGGGTATTTGAAAGAGGGGCCGAGGTCACCGTCGGCCAAATCGGCCAGATACCCTAAATACTGATCGGTCAGAGGAACATCGAGCTTATATTGCGCTTCCAGTGCTTTTTTAACCTCCGGTAAAACGGCTTTTTCACTGTCAAAAGGCCCGCCGGGTGCAGCGCGCACCAAAAAAAACGTGACGGTTATCACCGCCAAGACCACAGGGATCGCTTGGGCCATGCGCAGCAGAATGAACTTCAGCATGTTATTCGGTAGTAAGGTCGAGGCGCTGGTTTGGATCCAAGCGGACGTATTTTAAATTCAACGAGTCCATTAGGTTCGGATAAATGCCGTTCACGCTTGGGTGAATTAGACGTTTGCTGGTGTACGTATAAAACGGAATGATCGGCATTTCTTGCATCATCATTGTTTCGGCTTGGAAGAACAATTGGTAGCGCTCTTCGCGNGAGGCGGCCTTGGGCGCCTGATTAAGTATGATGTCGTCAAACTCGGCGTTTGCGTAACCGGTGTTGTTGTTGCCCCCATTGGCAAGGAACAAGTCGAGAAAGTTGTTTGCGTCGACGTAATCGCCGATCCAGCCGCGCCGTGCAACTTGGAATTCGCCTTGCGAAACGGTGTTCAGATAGACCTTCCACTCTTGGTTGGTGATTGAAACATCAATGCCCAACTCATCTTTCCACATTTGCTGTACGGCCACGGCGATTTTGCGATGGTCTTCATTGGTGTTGTAGGTGATCTCTAGCCCTGGCCAGCCTTGCCCGTCTGGGTAGCCGGCCTCGGCGAGCAGTGCTCTGGCTTGCTCAGGATCGAACGAGAATAGCTTGGGTGGGTTATAGCCTAAGGTGTCAGGTGGAGTAATGCTGTATGCGGGAATGGCGGTATCGCGAAGCACTGTCCGCGTGAGCGTGTCCCGATCAATGGCATAAGACAACGCTTTGCGCACACGCACGTCGTCGACCGGTGGTTTTTTCGTGTTGATTAAATAGTAGTAGGTGCCTAGATATGGCGCTTGTACATAAGGCGAGTTTTGCACTGCACGATAGTTTGGGATTTTGCCAAGCGGTATGCCTTGCGTGACATGCAACTGCTCGGAACGAAACATTCTCTCCTCGCTGACGACGTTCTCAGTTGGGTAAAAGTAAACCCCCTCAAGCGCGACGCTTGATTTATCCCAGTAGTGCGGATTCTTTTCGATCTTTATTTGCCTATTTAGTGACCACTCTTTGAGCGTAAAGGCGCCATTGCTGACTATGTTCTCGGGCCGTGTCCACAGGGTAAACCGATCACTCATGCCTCCAAACTTGAGCACTGTCTCGGGATGCACTGCAAACGTGCTGTAGTGATCCATCAGCTGCAAAAAATAGGGTGTTGGCGCATTCAAGCTGATGCGTAGTGTCTGGGCATCAAGACTTTTGATGCCAACCTCTGCGAAGTCGTCAATTGCCCCCGATGCAAATTTTTCGGCGTTAACCACGGGAAACAGCATATAAGCGTAGAGCGATCCGGTTTCAGGGTGCAGTGCGCGCTCCCAAGACCAAACGTAGTCGGAGGCAGTAACTGGCTCGCCATTGCTCCATTTCGCTTGCGGGTTGATAAAAAACGTATAGACGGTGCCGTCTGGTGAAATTTCCCAGCGCTCTGCGACTCCCGGTTCGGGTTCCAGCGTGATGGGGTTTTTAACGGCGAGGCCCTCAAACAGTGCACGTACAATNTGGCTTTCCGGCACGCCGGTAACTAAATGGGGGTCGATGCCCTGGGGTTCAGCGCCGTTACCGTAGTGCAGATAACCTGTTGCGTTNCCAGACACCACGTTTTTTTCCCCGCCGCCGCAGGCTGAGAGAGTCAGCGCCAACAGCGCTACCAATGTACTTGAATAGGAGATTCGCATAACTTTCTAACTATTGTGTTGGTTAATTTGTGTGCCGAAGCAGATTGCCCACTACCCGCTCTAAATGCATTAGCGAATTACACTCTTCAACCTGATGCGAGTAGGCGCCGTATTTGCGCATCTCTGAGTCACCTGTATTCCATGCCAACCGCGCCTCAGGATTCAGCCAGATCACGCGCTTAGAGCGATCGTAAAGCTCCTTAAGCACCTCAGCGTGAGCCTCGCCAAAATTATTGCGCGCGTCGCCGAGAATAATGATTGTCGTGCGGTTGTCGATATCGTCTAGGCAGAGTTTTTTAAAGTCTAACAGGGCTTGACCGTAATCGGTCGAGCCGCCGCTGTAATCGCGCAGAGTTTTGGCGATGGCGTCTTCGATCTTGTTGCGGTTGAACAGCTCGGTGACTTCGGCAAGGTCTGAGGAAAATGCAAAGCTACGTACCTTGGGCATAACCTCGTCGAGGCTGTACAAAAACATAAGCATAAATCTGGCGTAGTTTGCTACCGAGCCGGAAACATCGCAGATCGCGAATACCTTTGGCCGATCTACTTTCACCGACTTCCAGTGCAGATTAAATATCGCGCCGTCATAAGACATATTGTTGCGCAGAGTGCGAGAAATATTCAGCTGTCCACGCTTAAAGACTTTTTTGCGACGGCTGTGCAGGGTGCTGAGTTTTTTCGCCATTTTGTAGACGATTTCTTGGATCAGGCGAAAATTTCGATGTTCGACGTTGGATAGTTTTACTTTACGCAGAAGTTCTTCTCGCAGACGTTTGCCCGAGACGTCGGCGTTTAACAGAAATTGCTGCTCTACGTAATCACGTACTTGTTCCCGCAGAAAATCGCGGCGCGCTTTGAGCTGCTGGCCCAGTCGCCGTGCAGGAACAGCAGGTGCCTGTCGCAGGTCGGCGATTTCTTGGTTTAGATCCGCTAACCCCATCTGGTCCATGACGCGTCGGGCATAGAGCCCTTTTTGGGTAAAGATTTGGATATCGCGAATATTTACGGCTTCGCCTGCAGCGGACATTTGCACCGCCAGTTCGACCCGGGAGTTGGCCATGAGTAATTTACCCAGAGCAGAGTTTGGGTCGGTCATTTCGCCCGGCCCGAGGTCTTCTTCTTCCTCTTCCTCGAATAGGTTGTTTTTATTTTTGCTCTTGCTCTTTTTGCGCTTGCCACCGGGTTGGGCTTGACGATCGCCGCCCGCGCCGCCGCCTTCACCGTCGCCGCCATCCTCGCTGTCTTGGTCCTCGGCTTCGCTGCCGTCGCTTAATGCGGCTTCAGCTTCGCCGCGCACGTCTTGGAAGGCAAAAAATTGGTCAAAACAGGCGTCGAAGGTGACTTTTTCATCTTCGGTTTTTGGCAGCACGAGGGACAAGGCACGCTTTAGGTAGTCTCGGTCCTCGTAGCCGACTAGTTCAACAGCAGTTAAAGCATCCAGGGTTTCGGCGGTGGACACGCGGATGTCGGCGTTACGCAATGCCCGAATGAAGTTGCTTATTGTGCGATCTGTCGTTTGCGCATTCATTGTGCTGGCGCTTACTTGGTGACCTTCGCTGCCAGCGCGTTCACTTCGCTGTGCACATTGTCGATGTCTTCCTGAAATTTAAGGATGACATTCAATGTATCTTTTACCAGCTTTGGCTCTAGGCTTTCCGCGTGCAGCAATACCAAGGTCCGGGCCCAATCAATGGTCTCGGAAATGGCGGGCAGTTTCTTTAGGTCTAAGTTTCGCAGCTCGTGAATAAACTCGACTAATTGGCGCTGCAGCTCCGGCGGTACCTCAGGTACACGTGCGCCTATGATTTTGCTTTCGACCTCGACGTCTGGGAACGGGATATAAAGGTGTAAGCACCGGCGCTTGAGTGCATCGGAAATCTCGCGCGTATTATTTGAGGTCAAAAATACTATTGGCGGCTCAGCCACAGCTTTAATCGTGCCGATTTCTGGAATCGACACTTGATAATCCGAAAGGATTTCCAGTAACAGAGATTCGAATTCGTGATCGGCTTTGTCGATCTCATCGATCAGCAGCACACAACCGTCTTCCTCGCGCAAAGCTTTTAGGAGCGGACGCGGCTCCAAAAATTCATTGGAAAAGAAGATGTCGCCGAATTCGTGCAGTTTGCTCACAGACTGAGTAAACCCTTTGGCGCCCTGCAGAACTTCATCTAATGCTTCTTTGAGCACTTGGGTATAGAGCAGTTGCTTACCGTATTTCCATTCGTAGATGGCCTTGGACTCGTCAAGCCCCTCGTAACATTGCAGACGTACCAAGGGCAGGCTGAACATCTCGGCTGCAGTTTTAGCCAGTTCGGTCTTACCCACACCTGGGGGGCCCTCGATTAGCACTGGCTTGCGCAGCTGGTAGGCCAAAAATACAGCGGTGGCAATTTCGTCACTGCATATGTAGCGGTGTTGCTCGAAGTTTTCCTTCAGTGATGCAACCGATGCGGCAATCGTTTCAATGTCAGCCATACTTCTCCCGTAAGCAGATTCAATTGTGCGCAGACCAAACGAATACTGCTTCGGCGATGAAGTAACTGCAGCGCCAAAGGCATAGCGAAGGTCATGGATTCACACCCGCTCCAAGAGTGCGACGCGGAACATTATTACTTGGGCGTTTTCATATGTATAGGCTTGACCGAGCCTCTAGAGCGATGCTCTGGTGCTGAAATACAGATCTGTCAGACTTGCNTGCATGCACGATTACCACAAACAACTGCAGCAGATGCGCGAAGAACTGCTGGCCAACGCAGCGACTACTGACGCTCAGGCGGCTGTGGTAGAGCTGGATCAGTCTAAAGTGGGGCGATTGTCGAGGATGGATGCGATGCAAGCCCAAGCCATGGCTCAAGCGGCTGTGAGTCGCCGTAAGCAGCAGTTACGACGAATTGAGGTTGCCCTGCAAAGGCTCAAGGACGACGAATTCGGATTTTGCGCAGTGTGCGAGGAATTGATTAATCCGCTGCGCTTACAACTGGATCCGACCGTATTAATGTGCATTAACTGCGCTGAGCAGAGTGAATAAAGCCGATCTCCACAGTCGAACATGTCAATTCGCGTTGTGCATTCGTATTAAACCTTCTTGAGTGGTGGAGGCCACTAACTCGCCCGTCTTGCTGTAGATCAGACCGCGGTTAAAACCACGAGCGCCGCTTGCGCTGGGACTGTCTTGGTCATACAGGAGCCACTCATCGGCGCGAAACGGGCGATGGAACCACATGGCGTGGTCGAGGCTCGCCACTTGAATATCGTCTTGGACAAAACTTATGCCGTGGGGACGTGTCGCTGTGTCGAGTAGTGACCAGTCGGACAGATACGCCAGCACGCATTGATGCAGGCGCGGATCGTCGGGTAGCTGTTCACCGCAGCGCATCCAACAGCGCTGTACTGGATCTGTCTTACGGGGATTTAATAGATCTAATGGCTCCACGGGNCGCAGTTCGATCGCAGAAGAACCNGTAAAGGANTCCTGGAGCTCTTGCGGCCAGTTTTTTGCCTGCTCGGCGCGGATTTCGTCGTCGCTTAGCAACTGCTCGGGTGCGGCGACCTCTGGCATCTGGAATTGGTGCGACAAGCCGGTTTCGTGAACCTGAAAGGAGATCGACATCGTAAAAATCGCTTGGCCATGTTGTACCGCCATGACGCGCCGGGTGGTAAAGCTCTTGCCGTCGCGTATCCGATCAACCTTATAGAGAATGGGTTTTTCTTTATCTCCGGCGCGCAGGAAGTAACCGTGCAAACTGTGTGCTTGGCGATCGTCCTCAACTGTCCGAGAAGCAGCGACAAGCGCTTGCCCGATTACTTGCCCCCCGTATACGCGTTGCCATCCCTCGTTAGGGCTGGTTGCCAGATAGTGATTTTGTTCGATTTCCTCAAGGTCGAGGATTTCGATGATTTTATTTAAAGGCTGCATAGGTTCAGCGCGTCTGCTCCATCGGGTTGGGGTATTGTCGCGGGCGCAGTGTTGAGTAAGCCCGCCTCCTGGTCAAGGTGGCGCGGCTATTCACCAGTACGCAGGGCGGACACCTCACTCAGCGACGACGGCTGAGCAGGTGTTCGCGTTGTGAGTTGACGCCGCCAGTCATCTAGACGAGGTCTAGTACTTGTAGCTCTCAGTTTTATATGGGCCTTCGGTCCCAACACCGATGTAGTCGGCTTGGTGCTGTGTCAGCCGTGTCATCACGCCGCCAAAACCCGCAACCATTAGCTCGGCCACTTCTTCGTCCAANTTCTTGGGCAANACTTCCACGGTAACGGGCTGGCGTTGGTTCTCAGGTTGATCAGACCAGGCTTGCTCGAACAAATGCATTTGCGCCAGCACTTGGTTCGCGAAAGAGCCGTCCATGATGCGTGAAGGGTGCCCCATTGCATTACCTAAGTTCACGAGTCGCCCTTCCGACAGCAGAATCAGATAATCGCCACGTTCTTCAGAACGATGGATCATATGCACCTGATCCTTCACCGTGTCCCAGCGCCAGTTTTCGCGCATGTAGGCTGTATCGATTTCGTTGTCGAAATGGCCGATATTACAAATTACTGCACCGGCTTTAACGCTGCTTAAGATGGCCGAATCGCAAACGTTGGCGTTACCGGTGCAGGTCACTATCAAGTCGGTGTCCTTTAGAAGACGTTGGTCTATGTCTTCGACCTTACCGGTGTTGACGCCATTGTTGTATGCCGACACCACTTCGTAACCGTCCATGCAAGCTTGCATAGCGCAAATCGGGTCGACCTCTGTGACGCGCACGATCATGCCCTCTTGGCGCAAGCTTTGAGCAGAACCTTTGCCAACATCGCCATAACCGATAACGAGGGCGCGTTTGCCTGACATCAGCATATCGGTACCACGCTTAATCGCGTCGTTGAGCGAATGCCGGCAGCCGTATTTGTTATCGTTTTTAGATTTGGTGACTGAGTCGTTGACGTTGATCGCGGGTACTTTGAGTTCGCCATCGCGGAGCATTTCCAATAAACGGTGTACACCCGTGGTGGTTTCCTCGCTAATACCGTGAATGCTATCGAGCATTTGCGGATATTTGTCGTGGATGATTTGGGTAAGATCGCCGCCGTCATCCAACAGTAGGTTGGCATTCCACGGTTTGCCATCTTGCAGAATGGTTTGCTCGATGCACCATTCGTATTCTTCTTCGGTTTCGCCTTTCCAAGCGAACACTGGGATGCCTTCAGCCGCAATCGCGGCAGCTGCGTGATCTTGGGTAGAGAAAATGTTGCACGAAGACCAGCGCACCTCGGCACCAAGATCCACCAGAGTTTCGATCAATATGCCAGTTTGAATGGTCATATGGATACAGCCAATGATGCGCGCGCCAGCCAATGGCTGGCTCTGAGCATAGCGCTCGCGCAAGGCCATAAGCGCGGGCATCTCCGCTTCGGCGAGGGTCAGTTCCTTGCGGCCGAATTCGGCCAGGCCGATGTCCGCGACTTTATAATCAGACATGAAGAGCTCCTATTGAGTCAGTTAAGAGAGGGTTATGCATTACGTACGAAACTTAAAACCTGCACTTGGAAGCCATTTCGTTGTGCCAGATGTTGTTGATCTTGAATTTCGAATCCGTTGCCTTCGGCCCACTGGGTGAGAACGGTGGGCTCGAATCCAAGCCAAAGGTCGCCGACTGTTTTTGTTACCCAGTCTTGGGTATGCGCGCATAACTCGGCGATCACGAGGTGACCCCCAGGACGCGTCACTTTAGCGGCTTTTTGGAAAAACGCCTCGGGCGAGGGCATATGGTGTAGAACCATGGCGGCGATCAGTGCGTCGAAGTGTGCGTTGTCAGCCAAGCTGAAAAAATCACCTTGTACCAGTTTGATTTGGTTGGTCGCGGGTTGCTGTGCAATAGAATCGGCAGTGGCGGCGAGCATAGTTGACGAACTGTCCATGCCTACCACCTGTGCATAGCGCTCGCCCAATTGCAGCAGTAGCGTGCCGTTGCCCGGGCCGACCTCGAGGGCACAACTCCCGCTCTGCGTGTTCAGCGGCAAATTTTGCATTACGCAAGGCAGGTAAACGTCAGCTGGGCAGATCAGTTCGTCCTGCTGATGTAAAACATCTCTGTTGTTGGCAAAAAACGCTTGGCAGCGCTCTGCGCGTTGTTGGTTAAGCTTGTGGATCTGCGCACAGATGTCTGATGACAAGGGCTGTGCATCCACTGCTGCAAACAAAGCGCTGTGTAATGTATGACTGGCGTGGCTGCTGCGTCGATAAAAGATATTGGTGCCCTCTTTTCGCGGGCTAACCAGATCGGCATCGCGCAATATTTTAAGATGATGGCTCAGAGCAGGTTGGGCAGCAGAGAAGATCGAGCACAGCTCTTGCACACCGAATGAATCTGCCGCAAGCACTCGCAGGATGTTCGCCCTGAGGTCATCGCCGACAGCCTTTGCCACGCGCACCACGTCATAATTGGTAGGCTCTGGAAGCAATACGGCTGGTTTTCGTAGCGATGTCTGCACAGTGATAGGGGTTCTTTTGAGCGTCGGGCGGCGCATCGTAACAGCCAGTAGCGAAATATCAAAATATTTTGATGTTTAGTTGGCTGCAACCCTATGCGAACATATAAATACACTGGGGAACACCTTGTCTATGCAAACTCTCGCACCTGTCAGCAAGCTTGCCGATGTGCAAACTACGATTTTTACGGTTATGAGCGCACTGGCTGAGCGTCATGGTGCCATTAATCTATCGCAGGGGTTTCCTGACTTCGATGGCCCTCCTGAATTGCTGGCGCGGGTGCAGCATTATTTGACNCATGGATTCAATCAATACCCGCCCATGGCGGGTGTGCAGTCATTGCGCGAAGCCATCGTGGACAAGGTCGCTGACTTATACGATTTGCAGTGTTCGGCAGATGCTGAAGTCACGGTCACTGCGGGCGCCACTGAAGCCTTGTTTTGTGCCATCGCGGCGGTTGTAAATCCGGGCGACGAGGTCATTTTGTTTGACCCGTGCTACGACAGTTACGATCCGGTCATACGTTTGCAAGGCGGCGTGCCGGTGCACTTGCCCCTTGCGGGGCCGGCCTACAANGTCGATTGGACGATGGTCGGCGACGCGATCTCAAATCGCACCCGTTTAATTATCGTTAATACGCCGCACAATCCGACTGGATCAGTTTGGGATGCGGATGACATGCGCGCGTTGCAGACACTCATTGCGGACAAACCGATTTTTTTGCTCGGCGATGAAGTCTACGAACACATCATTTTTGATGGCGCGCTCCACCAGAGCTTGTGTCGGTACCCTGATTTGTACCAACGCAGCTTCGTCGTATCGTCTTTTGGTAAGACGTATCATGTAACGGGTTGGAAAGTAGGCTACTGCATCGCGCCGCCGGATCTAACCAAGGAGTTCAGGCGCATTCATCAGTTCGTTACCTTCACAGTTAACACGCCGGTGCAATATGGTCTTGGCGATTTTTTAGTGAGCAATCCTGATCATCACAGAACGCTCAGCCAGTTTTATCAAAGCAAGCGGGANTATTTTTGCGNCATGCTCGCGGGGTCTAAATTTGAATTTACGCCNAGTGCCGGGACCTATTTCCAGTTGTTGGATTACACGCGNATCTCNGCGGAAAACGATGTAGCGTTAGCGCGCCGCTGGACTGAAGAGCTCGGGGTCGCGTCTATCCCAGTATCGGTGTTCTATCAGACCGCAAGTTCAGAGCCACGGTTGGTGTTGCGCTTCTGTTTCGCCAAAGACGATGCAACTTTAGAACGCGCGGCAGAAATTCTATGCAGTCTTTAACCGTTAGTTTGATCCAAACGAATACCTTTTGGCATGACCCAGAGGCTAACCGGGCCTTGTTTGATGGGTTGTTCGAACAAGTCCCGCGTGTTGCGCAGCTCGTAGTGTTGCCCGAGATGTTCAGTACCGGCTTTACTATGGATTCTTCCCGCGTGGCAGAAGCTATGGACGGTGCCACAGTATCGTGGATGCGCGAGCGCGCACAGACGCTGGGGAAAGTGCTCTGCGGTAGCGTGGTAATTTGTGAATCCGGGCAATATTTCAATCGATTTATATGGACGACGCCCGATGGCGAGTTGCGCGGCTACGACAAACGCCATTTATTTCGGATGGCCAGCGAGCATGAGCATTATGCAGCCGGTCGTGAACGGTGCTTGTTGGAACTGGCGGGATGGCGAATTTGTCCGGCGATCTGTTACGACCTGCGATTTCCAGTTTGGCTACGTAACCGTGGCGACTACGATGTTTTGCTGGTCGTCGCTAATTGGCCTGCCGCGCGGCAGCAGGCTTGGCAGACATTGTTGCGCGCCCGAGCAATAGAAAATCAGGCGTACTGTATTGGCGTGAACATTGTTGGCAGTGACCCGAATGGTTTGCACTACCATGGCGGCACCGCAGTATACGCGCATGATGGTGAAGTGTTGTCCGAGAGTGGCAATACGCCCTCGGTTGTCACCCAAGTTTTGCCTTGGCAAAGTTT
>PAFJ01000038.1 GCA_002704325.1 Gammaproteobacteria bacterium
GGTGTAGGATTAGGCAAAACACATTTGATGCAAGCTGTGGGCAATCAACTACTGCAGCGAAATCCTAATGCCAAGGTGTTGTACCTGCACTCACAACGCTTCGTGCAGGACATGGTAAAAGCCCTGCAAACGGGCACAATGCAGGACTTTATGAAGTTCTATCGTTCGGTAGACGCCNTGTTAATTGACGATATACAGTTTTTTGCGAAAAAGATGCGCTCTCAGGAAGAATTCTTTCATGTATTTAATGCGCTTCTGGAACGCGGCCATCAAATGGTGCTTACCAGCGATAAGTACCCGAGAGAAATAGATGGTTTAGAAGAGCGATTGAAATCGCGTTTTGTCTATGGATTAACGGTTGAGGTTGAGGCGCCTGATTTAGAAACGCGTGTTGCAATTCTTATGAAAAAGGCTGAAGCCGAGCAGATCTTTTTGGATCAAGGCGTAGCTTTTTTCATGGCGGAACGCATACGGTCGAATGTAAGAGAGCTAGAGGGCGCGCTTAGGCGGGTCATTGCGAATGCACGCTTTACGGGCAGTCGAATCTCTGTCGATCAGGTGAAACGCGCCTTAA
This sequence comes from Gammaproteobacteria bacterium, assembly GCA_002704325.1. Classification (GTDB taxonomy): domain Bacteria; phylum Pseudomonadota; class Gammaproteobacteria; order Pseudomonadales; family Azotimanducaceae; genus UBA4421. The sequence continues at coordinate 575 of PAFJ01000038.1, forward strand.
GGGATTTGTTTGCAATTCAGGATCGACAAATATCTATCGATAATATTCAGCGAACCGTTGCGGAATACTTCAACATTAAAATGGCCGATATGTTGTCCAAGCGCCGTAATCGATCTATCGCGAGGCCGCGCCAAATCGCGATGGCATTGGCAAAGGAGTTAACGAATCACTCGTTACCTGAGGTTGGGGATGCCTTTGGTGGGCGCGATCACACTACGGTGCTGCACGCATGCCGCAAGATCGAAGAGTTGCGCGGCACAACAGCTGACGTTGCAGAGGATTATAAAAATTTGACGCGATTGTTGGCAGGTTAGAGGTTGGTATGAAATTTACTATTGCGAGAGATCGATTGCTTAAAGCGTTACAGCTGGCAACAGGCGTTGTGGAACGTCGGCAGACCCTACCGGTACTGGCGAATCTGCTAATAAGGGCAGATGAAAATGGGGTTGCGCTTACGGGGACGGATCTAGAGGTCGAAATGGTTGCGCATACGAACGTCGATGTAGAGCAACCTGGGGAAATTACAATACCCGCGCGGAAACTGGCAGACATCTGGCGGGCACTGCCCGATGGCGCAGACGTTTCGGTTAGCGCCGAAGGTGACCGATCCACAATAAAGAGCGGCCGCAGTAGGTTTACCTTGGCAACCCTACCAGCGAACGATTTTCCCCAGATCGAGGGTGGCGAAACTGATGTTGTTGTGAGCGTAGCCCAGGCCGATTTACGCGCATTGATCGATCAGGTTGGGTTTGCGATGGCGCAGCAAGACGTTCGCTATTTTCTTAACGGAATGTTGTTTGAGGTCACGGAAGAACACTTGCGCACCGTGGCGACAGATGGGCACCGNTTAGCTATGTGCACCAAAGGCTGTACCCTTGAGACACCGATTACCGTTCGACGCCAAGCTATTGTGCCGCGCAAGGCTGTACTAGAGCTCAGTCGCTTATTGGATGAAGAGGATGAGGCGATTCGTATTCAATTAGGGTCTAACCATTTGAGGGTTACCAAAGGGCCTTTCACCCTGACTACGAAGTTGGTAGATGGTCAATTCCCCGACTACGACAAAGTGGTACCCAAGGACGCTTCCCGCACTTTGATCGGTGATCGAGACTCGCTGCGACAAGGATTTCAACGCGCCTCTATTCTGTCCAATGAGAAGTACCGAGGTGTGCGTTTGGCAATAGCTGCCGACCAACTGACCATCCAAGCCAATAACCCCGAACAGGAAGAGGCCGAGGAGGTGGTGGCTGTAGAGTTCAGTGGCAGTGATTTAGAAATTGGTTTTAATGTCAGCTATCTGCTCGACGTGCTCGGTGTTATGGCGGCGGATGGGGTGAAGCTTTCGGTTTCTGATGCAAATAGTTCGGCTTTGTTGGAATCCTCTAGATCGGATGATGCGTTGTACGTTGTTATGCCGATGAGGCTGTAACGCTTTGCGTGCGATGCTCTGTTGCTGCTTAATTCCCTTGAAGTAGAGCAATTCCGTAACCTTACCTCGGCGCGGTTAGACCTTTGCTCCGGATTTAATTTAATCGAAGGGCCTAATGGCGCTGGAAAGACGACGCTATTAGAAGCCATTCACTTGTTAGCCCGAGGNAAGTCGTTTCGNTCCTCAAAAATAAGCAACCTTGTTCAACGTGACGCATCATTGTTGCGTGTTCGTGCGCAAGTGGAGGGGTCGGCGGGGCGCCGCCGCCATTTGGCATTAGAAAAACGCGCTGGTGGACATGCGCGACTGCGACTTGATGGGCAAGAGGTAAAAAGCGCTGCGGCATTGGCCTCATTTTTACCGATTCAACTGGTGCTGCCGAATGTAGCAGATTTAGTTTTTAACGGACCGTCGCTGCGCAGGGAATTTCTTGACTGGGGCGTGTTCCACGTGAAACAAGAATACGTCCGTTTGGCCCGGCAATATAGAAAGGGGTTGCGGCAAAGAAATGCGTGGCTGCGCGATACTAAGCCCGATGAGGGCACACAAGACCCTTGGCTGCCGGCGATCACTGAAGTCGGCCAACAAATAAGCGCGCTTCGAGAGGGGTATCTCGCTAGATTGACCCCTATTTTTGATGAAATACTTGCGCGTCTGGACCCGGAGCTGGACTGTTTGTTGGGTTACCATGCCGGCGGTTACGAGAAAAACCTAGCAGAAACCCGGAAAAAAATGGCCGAAAGCAAGGCCCGCGATGTAAAATCAGGAGCGACGCACTTGGGGCCGCACCGAGCGGATGTGGCTATCTGGCTGGCTGAGGCCTCAGCCCAAGAGACGGCGTCTCGGGGGCAGGGCAAGACGATTAGCAGCGCGGCGGCGCTGTCTCAGTCGGCACTATTGGCGCAGTACAACGACCGGCCGTCGCTGGTGTTGATTGATGATTTTGGCGCCGAGCTTGATCGGGCGCACCGGCTCAGGTTGTTGGATACACTTGTGGCGATCGGCTGCCAAGTGGTTGCAACCTCCACAGAGCCGCTGGCTGGGCTGCTTAGCGAGCTGAGCGACGAACACCTGAAGGTGTTTCACGTGGAACATGGGTCCGTCCGTGTTTTAGAGGATAAGGGGCTATAGGTGCGCATTAAGCGTCCGTTGGTGGTGGTTAAACGAACCTGGAAGAAAAATGAGCGACGAAAATAGTTATGACTCAGAGAGCATCAAGGTGCTCAAGGGTTTAGACGCAGTGCGCAAGCGCCCGGGCATGTACATTGGCGATACCGAAGATGGCACTGGGCTGCATCATATGGTTCAGGAACTGGTCGACAACTCGATTGACGAGGCACTGGCCGGACATTGCGATACGGTTTATGTGACCGTCCACCCTGAAGAAGCCATTACTGTTCGAGACAACGGTCGGGGCATTCCCGTAGATATCCATGCGGAAGAAAACGTCAGCGCCGCAGAAGTCATTATGACTACATTGCATGCGGGAGGTAAGTTTGACGACAACGCCTACAAGGTTTCAGGGGGTCTGCACGGTGTCGGTATATCCGTAGTTAACGCACTTTCGGATGTATTCAAGCTAACAGTGAGGCGTGACCAAAAGGTCTATCAACAAGAATATCATCACGGCGTTCCAACAGCGCCGCTCAGAGAGGTTGGCGCGACCGAGGAAAGAGGCACGGAATGCTATTTCCATCCGTCTGCTGAGACCTTTCACAATATCCGGTTTCAGTATGAAATCTTGGCCAAGCGCCTGCGTGAGCTCGCTTTCCTAAATTCCGGGGTCGCGATTCACCTGAACGAGGAAAAAACCGGAAAAGAGGACATCTTCATTTACGAAGGCGGCTTAAGTGCCTTTGTGGCATTTCTTAATCAAAACAAAACCCCCCTTAACGACGTCTTTCATTTTTCGGTTGAGCGTGAAGACGGCATTGGTGTTGAAATTGCCATGCAATGGAATGACACATTCCAAGAACAAGTCCACACCTACACCAATAACATCCCTCAAGGTGATGGCGGCACTCATTTAGCTGGTTTTAGGGCTGCGCTTACTCGGACCCTNAACACCTATATTGAGCGCGAGAATATGCTCAAGAAAGCTCAAGTCAGCACTACTGGAGATGATGCCCGCGAAGGCTTAACGGCGGTGATCTCGGTGAAAGTCCCTGACCCCAAGTTTTCGTCTCAAACAAAAGATAAACTGGTCTCCAGCGAAGTAAAAACAGCGGTGGAACAGGAGCTCTACCGGTTTTTTGGTGAATTCCTCGATGAGCACCCGCAAGACGCAAAAGCGGTTGTTGGGAAGATGATCGATGCGGCGCGTGCGCGTGAGGCCGCGCGCAAAGCGCGCGATATGACCCGCCGGAAAGGCGCCCTCGATATTGCCGGCTTGCCTGGCAAACTGGCAGATTGCCAGGAAAAAGATCCGGTACTCTCCGAGTTATTTATCGTTGAGGGCGACTCCGCAGGTGGTTCGGCAAAACAGGGCAGGGACCGGCGCACCCAGGCAATATTGCCGCTGAAGGGCAAGATCCTTAATGTTGAGCGCGCGCGCTTTGATAAAATGTTGTCGTCTCAAGAGATTGGCAATTTAGTCACGGCTTTGGGTTGTGGTATCGGCAAGCAAGAATTCGATGTAGAAAAGCTGCGTTACCACAGCATCGTGATTATGACCGACGCCGACGTAGACGGTTCGCACATACGCACACTGCTGCTAACATTTTTCTTTCGGCAGATGCCCGAGCTGCTTGAGCGCGGCCATATATTCATAGCCCAACCGCCGCTTTATAAGGTCAAAAAGAATCGCCAAGAGCGCTACGTCAAAGACGACGACGAGCTCAATGGGTATTTTTTAGAATTGGCCGTGCAGGATGCTAAGTTGTTTGTAAACCCAGAGGCGCCGGCGATTCAGGGCGAGGCGTTAGAGGCGTTGATAAGCGATTTTCAACAGTTACTCAAAGATCTTGCGCCGTCTAATCGCAAATATCCCGAAGAGATTACTAGGGCTTTATTGCGTGTTGGTGGTCTTGATGAAAGCGTGCTCTCTGATGAGGCGGCGATGCATGATTGGGCAGAAACCTTAAAAGAAACGTTAGCAGAAAATCCGGCGACGGATGCCTCAGTAACGGTTTCTTTAGATACCGAACACAATGTTTACTTGCCGACAGTGAGTTTGCTTCTCAAGGGGCGACGTAAAACGGTTGCCCTTACTAAAGGTTTTATTGGCGGGTTTGAGTATCAACAAATATCGGCGATGCGAGCACGCTTGGAAAACTTATTAGAACCGGGCGCCTTTGTTCAGAGAGGCGAAAAAACGGCTGCAGTTGTCCACTTTGCTGAAGCCTTTGAGTGGTTGCAGAGCGAGGCGCGCCGAGGTGTGGACATTCAGCGTTATAAAGGTTTAGGGGAAATGAACCCGGATCAATTATGGGAAACAACCATGGATCAGAATGTGCGCCGCATGCTGCGCGTCACTGTTAATGATGCGATTGGCGCCGATCAAATGTTTACCACATTAATGGGCGAACTGGTTGAGCCTAGGCGAGACTTTATTGAGTCGAATGCGTTATCAGTGGTTAACCTCGACGTTTAATTTGTTTTCTCAGACACGCTCGCGCTCGATTTTNTTCTAGCAATGCGGAAAGAAAATCTCAGGCGGTGCAGCTGGTGCGAGGGTGATGCCCTTTATGAGCGCTATCATGACGAAGAGTGGGGTGTGCCCATTTTTGATTCGGCGGCANTGTTTGAACGGCTGGCTCTTGAGTCTATGCAAGCCGGCTTGGCATGGATAACGGTGCTGAAAAAACGTCAACATATGCAGACCCGGTTCTTGGGGTTTGACCCAATTAAACTGGCTCGTTGTAATGAGCGCCATATCCAATCATGGCTGCTCGATGCTGGACTCATTCGGCACAGGGGTAAGTTGCAAGCACTAGTGTGCAATGCCCGATTAACGATTGCTGAAGCGGATTTCTCGGGTTTGCTGTGGCAATTCGCCCCGGACCGAACTCAGGTAAGTCAACCTTCGACCCAGCCCCCAAGCCAAACGCCAGAATCTCAGGCTATGGCGAAATTGCTCAAGAGCAAAGGGTTCCGCTTTGTTGGGCCGACCACCTGTTATGCATTTATGCAGAGCGCTGGCATGGTTAACGATCATGCGAAGGANTGTTGGCGATACAAGCCCTGTCACACGCTCCAATGCAATAATCGGTAAGAGCCAATGATGACCTGGGCTTTAAACTTCTCTTTGTGGTGCTTGAGCCAAATGCCGGCGCGCATAATTATTTTTATTTGCCGACTGCTTGCCCGGCGAATGGTTGTGTGGAACACAGAAGCTGCAAGAATTTCTGCAATAAATATTGAGTTGTGTTTGCCTCACTTATCTCCAGAAGAAAGGCAACAGATGTGCTGGCAAAGCCTAATGAANTCGATGCTCTTAGTTTTTGAATTGGCGCAGATGCGTTTCCGCAAGGTTGCGGATATGCGCGAATCCATAACACGCGTTGATGGGGCAGAGTTATTGCATCGTGCGTGGGAGCATGGTCGGGGCGTTTTGTTGTTAACCCCGCATTTAGGTTGTTGGGAAATATTGGGAGCCTATCTTGGTGGCGCTTATCCAGTCTCGGCGCTTTATGACAGGCCGAATTTTGCGCCCTTAGAGGCGCATATATTGAGTGCTCGGCAGCGTTTTGGTGCGACCATGCATCCGATCGGTGGCTCCGGCCTCCGCCGTATCATGCGGGCAATGCGTGAAGGGCATTTGGTTGTACTTTTGCCCGATCAGGTGCCCGATTATCAGTCTGGCGGAGAGGTGGCGCCGTTTTTCGGCCAGGACGCCTACACAATGGCGCTTGCGCATCGGCTGCTGCAGAGAGATAGGCCGAAAGTCTTGATCGCTTCAGCCCTTCGCTGCATCGAAGACAACCAAATCCATTATCAGCTAAAGCTCTCTGAGCCCGACGCCAACATCTTCGACGATGACCCCGCAGTACATGCTGCTGCGCTGAACGCGAGTATGGAAAAGGCTATTTCGGCTCGTCCAGAACAATACCAATGGTCTTACAAACGCTTTAAGCGCCTGAAGAAAGGCGAGGCAAATATTTATCGACGCCAATAAGCAGGTGTGAGCAGCACTAAAAGCGTAAAGATTTCTAGGCGGCCTAAAACCATGTTAAACATCAGTACCCATTTGACCTCTGCCGAGATGCCGTTGTAGTTGGCCGCAACATCGCCTAAGCCGGGGCCTAAATTATTTAAACATGCCCCCACTGCGGAAAACGCCGTTATAAAATCAATGTCGCTCAGCACCATGAGCGTGCATACCGAGAGCAGAAAAAAGAAAACATAGACGCTAAAAAAACTCCAAACGGCGTCGACTCGACGATCGGCGACTGACTCGCGGCCGAGCTTGATGGTAAATACACCATTCGGGTGAATGAGGCGCTTTACTTCGCGCATGCCCTGTAGGTAAATCATCAGCACGCGGATCATTTTTATACCGCCTGCGGTGGAGCCAGCGCAGCCACCGGCAAACGCCGCGAAAAGTAAAATTATAGGGGCAACCGATGGCCACGCAGCAAAGTTGCTGGTGGTGAAACCTGTAGTGGTGGTAATAGATACGGCTTGGAAAATACCGTCGCGCAGGACCTCGTCAGAACTGCTTGGGTGCCACCAAAGGATTGCACAGACAATCGTAGCTACCAGAGCCAGGACGAACAAATAAACACGCACCTCTATGTCCTGAAAATAATGAAGCAAATTACGGCGCCGCCACACCAGAAAGTGCAGGGCAAAGTTAATGCCCGAAAGGGTCATAAAAACGATGGCTACGGTTTCAATAATACCGCTGTCAAAGTAGCCCATACTTGTGTCGTGAGTTGAGAAGCCGCCGATGGACACAGTGGAAAAACTATGNGCAATGGCGTCGAAACCGTTCATCCCAGCAAGCCAATAAGCCAACGCACATGCGGCCGTCAATCCGATGTACAAGTACCATAGGGCCTTTGCGGTTTCGGTAATCCGGGGCGTAAGTTTGTTGTCTTTCATCGGCCCAGCCGACTCAGTTCGGTACAGCTGCATGCCACCAATGCCGAGCATGGGGTAGATGGCCACGGCCAGAACAATGATGCCCATCCCACCCATCCATTGCAGCATTTGGCGATAAATGAGAAGGGACTTGGGTAAACTGTCGAGGCCCACAATGGTTGTTGCACCGGTTGTTGTCAGGCCTGAAATTGATTCGAAAACGGCGTCCGTAAACGACAACTGCAGAGATTCGGCGAGCCAGAATGGAATCGCTCCAAACATGCCCAACCCCAAGTAAAAGAGCGCGGTNACTAAAAATCCGTCGCCACCGCGCAGTTCGCGTTTACCCCGTAATGGCAGCCATAAGATGAGACCGCTTACGAGCGTAATCGCAAAGGCAGCAAAAAAAGTCGTGTGGGTCGATTCGGCGAAGAACAGTGCCACGGCAGTAGGAAGTAAAAAAGAAAAACTGAATAGCGTCAGTAATGTGCCTGTAATGCGTAAGATAACCGTGAGGTGCATATGGTTTTTGAGTGCCTAGAAAAAGGCTAAACCGACTTGGAATAAGCGTTCGACAGCGCTGATCTGGGCTTTATCAACGAGAAATAGGATCACATGATCGTCTGATGCCACAATGACGTCATCGTGCGCGATGAGAACTTTATCGTCACGCACGATGGCGCCGATGGTCGTGCCCGGGGGCAGCTTAATTTCGCTGATACGTCGCCCCACGACTTTAGAGCTCTTTCTATCGCCGTGTGCGATGGCTTCGATTGCTTCAGCAGCGCCGCGCCTGAGGCTATGTACTCGAGCAACATCTGCCCTGCGTACATAGGACAGCAGCGTGCCAATCGTGGCTTGTTGCGGGGATATGGCGACATCGATCTCGCCACCCTGTACGAGGTCAACATAGGCCGTTTTGCCTATCAGGGTGATCACTTGGCGGACTCCCAAGCGCTTTGCCATAAGCGAGGACATCACATTAATTTCGTCATCATCTGTAACGGCGCAAAACGCGTCGCATTGATCGATGTTTTCCTCGAGTAACAACTCCCGATCGGTAGCACCGCCGTTGATCACGACAGCTGAACTCAGTTGGTCTGCTAAGTTCTGGGCGCGTTGCGGATTAAGCTCCATTATCCGAACGTCATAGTTGTCCTCGGTAGCAGCGGCTAGGCGTGCACCGATGTTGCCGCCGCCGGCAATAATGACTCTGCGAAATGGCTTTTCCGCTTTGCGCAGCTCGCCCATCACGGCTGTAATGTGCTCGCGTGCAGCAATGAAGAAGACCTCGTCATCGGTCTCAATAACCGTATCCCCTGACGGAATAATAGGCTGACCACGCCGAAAAATTGCTGCGACACGAGTGTCGACACTGGGCATATGTTCGCTGAGAAAACGTAACGCTTGGCCAACCAAAGGCCCCCCTAAGTAGGCACGCATTGCAACCAGCTGAGCCCGGCCATCAGCGAAGTCCAAAACTTCTAATGCGCCGGGGTGTGACAATAGCTCAGCGATCTGTTCAGTAACGACCTGTTCAGGGTTAATTAACCGATCGATGGGAACGTGGTGTTTGTCGAAAAGAGCATTCTGGTTTAGATAAGCACTGGAACGAATCCTTGCGATTTTTGTTGGCGTGCGAAACATGGAGTAGCAAATCTGGCAGGCAACGATGTTGACCTCATCGCTGGAGGTAACAGCGACTAGAATGTCCGCGTCATCAGCGCCAGCTCTTTGCAAGACATTCGGGTGGGAGCCGGCACCTTGGACCGTTTGAATGTCCAGACGGCTTCCCAGTTCGCGCAAACGGTCGCCGTCCTGGTCAACAAGGGTTATGTCGAACGACTCTTTTGCCAGGCTTTCAGCGAGGGTTACCCCGACCTGCCCTGCGCCTAGAATCAGAATTTTCATGAGCCATGAGCCTTTTGAATCAGCGCGTAATAAAAACCATCCGTATTAGGCTCGCTAGGCAGCATTTGCCAGCCAAAACGTGTTGCTGTTCCGAACGGCAGTTGCAAGGGCTGGATACAAGCCTCGGAATGTTCGTCGACAAACTGTTCAATCACTTGGTCGTTTTCTTCGTCAAATACAGAACATGTAGAGTACAACAGGGTACCTCCCTGCTTGAGACCGCGCCATAGGTTAAAGAGCAGCGCTAATTGTAACGATTGGTGCTCGGCGATTTGGTTGGGTTGCAGTAATAATCGAATGTCTGGGTTGCGCCGAATCGTGCCACTTCCTGAGCATGGCGCGTCCACGATCAAGACGTCATAAGTCCCTTTCGAAATAGCATCAGGAGTCGTTGCATCGGCGCTTCGTAAGGTAATTTTAGAATCATCGGCGTGCCCGAGGCGCTGGCCTATTTGCAGGGTCTCCGCTAGGCGTTTGGGGTTTTTGTCATTACCAACCAGCCGATGCGCCGCGTAGCGTTTACTCAACAGTTCATGCAATTGATAAAGCTTACCGCCGGGCGCGCAACAGGCGTCGAAGAGCACCGGAGAGTTGATTGCGGCGGGAATGTTCTGCAGCACAAGGTTTGCTGGAAACTGCGCGGATAGTTCTTGCACAGCGATTTGGCCCTCGTTCCAACCGGGCAAACTCGACGCAGGTTGGGGCTTTGCCAATACAATCGCTTCGTTTGGTTCACAAACAGAGAAGGCGATTTCCTGAGAGCTTAACTCAGAGCAATAATCTGCAGTGCTTATTTTCGAGGTATTGACCCGCAACACCATCGGCGCGCGTTGATCATTTGCTCGTAACACGGCTTCTGCGTCGTTTGGGTATTGTTGGGTTATTTTTTCGATCAACCACTGGGGATTATTTGTCGCCGACGTTGTCGCCTGGTGTTCGGCGTTGCGTTGCATTTTTCGCAACACACCGTTCACTAGGCCACGTGCCCAGGGCTTGCCCAGCGGTCGGCAGGCATTAACCGTGTTGTTGACCACGGCATGAGCAGGACGACGTGAAAACTGAAGTTGGTAAGCGCCCACTAACAACAACATCTGAAGGTCATGATCCTTGTTGCGTAACGGTTTGGCGAGATATTGTGAAAGTTCGTGCTGTAGAGATAGAAAGTGGCGCACACAGCCGTACATTAGGTCTTGGTGCAATGGCGAGGCCAGCGCTTTGGATTGCCTTGCACGCAGCCAGTCCAAGGTACGGCCGTTGCGGACCACCTGCTCCAAGCCTTTGCACACTTGGGCGATAATCTGTGCATCACTAAGTTTTTGCGAATCTGAAATTTGTCCGGCCATGGTTCAGGTTGGCGGCGCCAGTGTCGAATCGAATACAGCGCCGGCGTACAAGATGTCTTTATGGCCATTAAGCGCTGCATTGGCATCCATGATTTGCCCTTTTCCGCGATTTAACTTGAGCTGAGTGATGGCCAGCCCATCTTGGCCACATTGCACAACGAGCGCGTCCTTCGATGCTTTGATGATTGTGCCCGGTTGACCTTTTGTGGTTTGAAGGTCGCTTTGTTTAGTTACTCGGGCTGCTACGATCTGCATTACCGCGCCGTTTATATCGCAACGCACCGGCATGCGATCGCATAGCGCGCGAATTTGTCGGCTTATGGCGTCAGCACTGCGTTGCCAGTCCACTAAGCGATCTTTGTTGGTTAACTTAGTCGCGTAGGTTGCGCCCTCTTGTGGCTGAGGCAATGCCGCAAGGGGTAACTTCTGCAGCGCGTCGATCAACAGCTCCGCGCCGATGTTGGCCAAAATTTGTTCTAGTGGCTGGGCAGTGTATTCAGGTTTAATGCTGACGGATTGCTGGGCAAACACTGGCCCAGTATCCAAGCCCTCTTCCATTTGCATGATGCATACCCCGGTCTCTTGGTCTCCTGCCATGATCGCTCGCTCAATTGGGGCGGCCCCGCGCCAACGAGGCAACAAAGAAGCGTGCACATTAATGCAGCCAAAGCGTGGCAGAGAAAGCACCTGCGCGGGCAGGATCAGCCCGTAGGCGGCAACGACCAGAACATCTGGTGCAGCCTGTTCCAGCAGTTGTAAATTTTCTCGATCACGCAAAGTAACGGGTTGGTCAATAGGCAAAGCGAGCTCTTGGGCGAGTTGCTTTACCGGACTTGCTTGAAGCGCTCTACCCCGCCCCTTGGGTCTGTCCGGTTGTGTAAGCACAAGCTGTGGCGTCAAGTTGCTTTGGCACAATGCGGCCAAGATGGTCCGCGCGAAGATTGGCGTCCCAGCGAACGCGATGCGTAAATCAGCCACGTTCGGCCGCGAGCTGACGAAGTTGTTTATTGATGCGGTTGCGTTTCAGGCTGGATAGGTAATCGACAAACAACTTGCCCTCAAGATGGTCGCATTCATGTTGGATACAAATCGCCAACAAACCCTCTGCACCGAGGGCCAGCGTTGCGCCGGTTACATCCTGCGCCTGCACATTAATTCGGGCGGCCCGCGCAACCCTCTCGTAGAAGCCTGGCACCGACAGACAGCCCTCGTCCCCCGTCACTTTGTCGCCCACAAGTTCCAGTTTCGGATTAACCAAAACATGAGGCGTGTCTTGGTTTTCAGACACATCCACGACGATGAGCCGCTTGTGCACATTTACCTGCGTTGCCGCGAGGCCTATTCCTGGCGCGGCATACATGGTCTCCANCATATTGTCTGCCAAGGTGGCCAGCGCATTGTCGAATACACTTACAGGAGCAGCCTTCTTGCGCAATCTTGGATCGGGATGATGCAGTATGTTGAGAAGTGACATAGGCGTGAACGTATTTCGAGGCGGCGAATTATAGCGCCAAGGCTNAGCTTTTTTGGAACATTTCAGAGCTTCGGCATCGGATTAGGCAGGGTATTCGAAAATGGCTGCTGACTTACGTCATTTTCAACGCATTGCTGATTTATTCTCCGCTTACCGGTCGGCAGCATTATGAGCTTTCTCAATAAGAGCCCGCCCCGTGAAATCGTCGCATAGCGGAACAGAGTTAGGTAGTCCCCCGACCCCCCATACGCAACATCTGCTCACGCTCTTGGCGCGCTGGCCGCGGCAATCCTTGTCGCGCTGGCTGTTAGGGGGCGATGGCGAAGTCGCCAAATTGCAACGCGGGGCGCTGCCAACGCAACTGACACCNCGCTTGAGGCCAAAAAAAGGTTTTTTAGCGCCTGCAGATGCGGCGGGTGTTGNGGTGGTTGGTATTACCGATGGCCACTACCCCGCGCTAATCCGACAAATTCCTGACCCGCCGCTGGTGCTATTCTACAAAGGATCCCTTGAGGCCCTAAAGCGCCCTTGTGTGGCGGTAGTTGGTGCTCGTCGCTGCAGTTCAAACGGGCGTATTCTTGCCCAGCAACTAAGCGCTGATTTGGCGGCTCGTGGGGTTTGTGTCGTCAGTGGGTTAGCGCTGGGTATTGATACGGCAGCGCACGCGGGGGTGTTCGGTCAGCGGGCTTCGACAGCGGCCTTCTTGGGTTGTGGACTGGATCAAATCTACCCCCGTTCGAACGCCAAGCTGGCACAACAAATAGTTGACCAGCGCGGGGTGCTGGTTAGCGAATATCCTCTGGGAACACCGCCGTTGGCCCATCATTTTCCAGAGCGTAATCGTCTGATCAGTGGCGCCGCAGCCGCTGTTGTGCTCATCGAGGCAGGCGAAAAAAGTGGGTCGTTGATCACTGCACGCATGGCGCTTGAGCAGGGACGGGAAGTATTCGCGGTGCCGGGTCCGGCACTGAGTGAGTTAAATCGCGGCTGTCATCGCTTGATTCAGCAGGGTGCTGGTTTGGTCGTTTGTGCCCAAGACGTGCTGGACAACATGCCAATGTTAGCCACCCTCGCGCCCCTAGATGTCGAGGGAACGGAAGCAGTGGCGTCTGCGGTTCAGTTGTCACGCATGGCGCGGTCGATACTTGAGCAGCTCGACGGCTATGGCCAGTGTTTAGACGACATCGCCGCAGTATTAAAGCAAAACCCCCAAGAGGTGAGCTTGGCCATGGTCGAATTGGAGCTCGCTGGATTTGTGAGACTGGGCGGCGACGGGTATATTCGCGCTTCCTAAATGCGAGGTAAGAGACATGTCTTGGGTGGCAATTTTAATGGGTTCTGAGTCTGATTGGCCGACGATGCAATCTACGACATCAGTATTGGAGGCGTTGCAAATCAAGTTCGAAGTGAAAGTAACGAGCGCTCACCGCACGCCGGCGGCAACGCAAGAATATGTTGCAGACGCTGAAGCCAGGGGCTGCAAAGTCTTTATTTGCGCCGCTGGCATGGCCGCGCATCTTGCGGGCGCAGTAGCGGCCCATACTCAACGCCCGGTTATTGGCGTGCCGATAGACAGTGGCCCACTTCAGGGTTTTGATGCGCTGTTGTCCACCGCACAAATGCCGGGAGGGATACCGGTTGCGACTGTGGCTGTTGGTAAGGCAGGCGCGAAAAACGCTGGCTACTTAGCGGCTCAGGTTCTAGCCACCGCAGACGATGCATTGCATGAGCGGGTAGTTGCAGATAGGGCGGCGAATCGTGACAAAGTCGCGGCGCAAGATGCCTCAGTGCAGGCGTCGCTAAACGCTTAAATGCAGGCGATATACGCGGCCGCACAAAAACTGTCCTTGGGCGGCGTAGTGGCTCACGCAACTGAGGGCGTTTGGGGTCTTGCTGCTGATCCAAACAACGAAGCGGCGCTATTGCGTATCTTGCAGTTGAAGCAGCGCACCGCGGATAAAGGGCTGCTGTTATTGGCCGCCGATGCGGATGAGTTTGCAGCGGCGCTAGACCTTGTGGCGTCAGAGGTTAAGCGAAAGGTGGAGTCGAGTTGGCCAGGCCATGTCACATGGGTGCTGCCTAACCCGGGATACAACAGTATCGTCACCGGCGGACGGGATACTGTGGCATGTCGGGTGCCGGACCATGAACAAGCGCGGCAGCTCGCAGAGATTTGTGGTGGCCCGATTGTTTCGACATCGCTAAATCGAGCCGGCCAGCCGCCAATCCTCAACTATGCCGACGCCTTGGCAGAATTTGGTGCTGAGGTGGATTGGGTACTAGAAGGAAAAACGGCGGGAGCTTTGGGTCCGAGCAAAATCCTTCAAGCGGATGGTAAGGCGTTGCGTTAAGGCGCAGTGGAGGCGGTTATGTTTTTAAAACCACGCGAATTCGCTGTCCTTGGCAATCCTGTAGAGCACTCGCTATCACCGATCATTCATCAGCAGTTTGCCCAACAATTTGACCACGCCATNACCTATTCGAGGCAGCGTCTAGAGGTTGAGACTTTTGNCCCGTATGTCCGAGATTTTTTTGCCGCGGGCGGCGGCGGCCTGAATNTTACCGTGCCATTCAAGTTGCTTGCGCATGATTGCGCAGATTGGCTGGATATCTCTGCTCAGCAAGCAGCAGCAGCGAACACACTTGTTTTTGGTGCCAATGGTTTAGAGGCTTGGAATACGGATGGCGTTGGATTGATTAATGACTTAACTGAGCGTTGCAATCTAGTTCTTGCGGCGAAGAAAATCCTAATCCTCGGTGCCGGGGGTGCGGCACAGGGTATAATTGGACCCCTACTCGATTGCGCCCCCGCGTCTTTGACCGTCGCAAATAGGACTCGGGCAAAAGCTGCGGAACTGGTCAGTCGAACCGTATTGTTCTACCCATTGGCCGATATCCGCGCACAGTCTTTGCAGGAAATCGCAGATAGTCAGCAGCGCTTTGACTTAATTATCAACTCAACTTCACTTGGGTTGGATGGCGGTGACGTCACTGTGTCGCCAGAGTTGGCGGTTGGGGCATTTTGCTACGATCTAAGTTATGGCGCCGCTGCGGTTTTCGCCCGATGGGCGCAGCGGGCTGGAGCTAGTGGTGTTGCAGATGGCCTAGGCATGCTGGTTGAGCAGGCCGCGTTTAGCTACAAAATCTGGTTTGGGGTGAAGCCTCAGACGGCAAAAGTTTATCAACTGTTAGCGGAGCGATTTAACTCACGTGACTGAGTCGCAATTTATAAAGCGTCGATTCATAGCTGGTGCGGTATGCCCGCAATGCAGAGCATTGGATCGGCTGGTGTTGGAGTCTTCGGCGGACAACACGGAGCAGCGTCGTCGGTGCGTCGCTTGTGGCTTCAGCGAATCNATGGGTGCTTCAACGGCTNCCGCGGTTGCAGTCCCGCGGGCACGGTTCGAGCGCTCGCGAACGGCGTCAGTTGATCANCANCCTGTGAAAATTCTCGACCCTGGCCCTGCGCGTCGCCATAAGCGTGAAANGGACTGAATTCTCCCGAATTCCGCAAACCGTCCAAAGATTGGCAAGCTTTTCTCGCCCGGCTCTCTGCACTTAAGTGTATGTTCGTATTGCCGAATATTTTTTCGTCGCTATACTCAGCGGGCTGAGAAAAGGTTCACGCAAAGCGTGGT
The DNA here is from genome assembly GCA_002704325.1 of Gammaproteobacteria bacterium. Taxonomy (GTDB): domain Bacteria; phylum Pseudomonadota; class Gammaproteobacteria; order Pseudomonadales; family Azotimanducaceae; genus UBA4421. The sequence goes on from PAFJ01000038.1 coordinate 16,394, forward strand.
CGCGAAGTCAAAATCGCAGGCAATTCTCACAGCAATCAGGGATTACATTTCCTGAATAACAGCAGAGGCATTTCTTAAAATAAAGTTGAGATGTCTTTGATCTGGCTCTACGAAGAGAGGGAGAGAAAGACTTCGGTCTTGGTCGTCGAGAGCTGGTCAGCGGTNTCGCGAGAGGGCGAGATCGCCGAAANAGATTTANAGCGCATGGATTCCGTTTTTTCCTCGATTCAACGGACCACTCTACTTNCGAGCGCCGTTCGGAAAACACGATGGAAACAGCCCCTTTTCTGTATTGGGATCGGCTCTGGAAAGNCNATGTGTGGTCCGGAAAATTAGCCAAGACCCGCGGGAAGCGGCTTTAAATGGCAAAAAACGACGCCATACTTAGAAGAAATACGATAGAGAGAGACACACCGGGATGAAGAAATTAATTTTGCAGGTTGCTGGCACATTAATCCTGATGCTTAGCGCAATATGGGTTCAGGCCGACCAGCTCAACTTGCGGCCCGGTGTCACTGAGATAAGTAAGGAAGTCTACAGTCTGCACATGCTGATCTTGTGGATCTGCGTGGCTATTGGCGTTGTAGTTTTTGGCGTTTTATTCTATTCGGTCTACGCGCACCGAAAGTCCAAAGGTGTTGAAGCGGCCCAATTTCATCACAGCACCAAGCTTGAACTGGCATGGACAATCGTCCCTACCCTTATATTGGTTGGGATGGCATATCCAGCCACTGAGACCCTCATTAAAATGTACGACACCGGTGGCGAGGACATGACTGTCGAGGTCCGCGGCTATCAATGGAAGTGGCAGTACAAGTATCTCGACGAGGATTACAACCGCACATTTTCGTTCTTCTCAAATCTTGCAACGCCAAGATCGCAAATCAACAACCGTCAAGTAAAGGCTGACACATATCTTTTGGAGGTCGATAGACCCCTGAAAATTCCAGCCAACCGTAAGGTTCGGTTTTTAATTACGGCGGAGGATGTAATTCACGCTTGGTGGGTGCCTGATTTTGGTATCAAAAGGGACGCTGTGCCAGGTGTGGTTAATGATCTTTGGGCGATAGTGCCTGAGCCGGGGATATATCGGGGCCAGTGCACCGAACTGTGCGGCAAGGACCATGGATTCATGCCTATAGTTGTAGAGGTTCTGCCGGAGTTAGAGTTCGATGCTTGGTATGCAAGCCAAATAACAACGGAGGTGGTGCGCACCGAAAGTTTTGACGATACGTTTTCTCATGATCAGCTAATGGNAAAAGGTGAAGAGGTGTACGGAACATATTGCGCTGCGTGCCATCTAGCGGAAGGGCAGGGCATTCCACCAGCGTTTCCCGCGATTGCAGGCTCTGCCGTCGCCATGGGGCCGAGAGACGATCATTTGCGGCTGGTTATCGAGGGCGTAACCGGATCCGGGATGCAGGCGTTTGGCAAACAGCTGGACCCGGTTGAGCTTGCCTCGGTTGTGCACTATCAACGCCATTCCTTTGGTAACGATGCTGGTGACCTTTCCCAGCCTGGCGACGTCATTAATTTATCCGGCGGACAATAAGGAGCCGTTATGAGTGAAGTAATACACGCAGATCATCACGACGACCATCATCATGGCCCGGAAAAGGGCATACTGCGGTGGCTGTATACGACCAACCACAAAGACATCGGAACGCTATACCTTTGGTTTAGCTTCGCCATGTTCCTGGTGGGTGGTGTTCTTGCACTGGTAATTCGAGCCGAATTATTTCAACCAGGCTTGCAGTTTATTCAGCCGGAATTTTTCAATCAAATGACCACCAATCATGGGTTAATCATGGTCTTCGGTGCGATTATGCCCGCGTTTGTTGGGTTGGCGAATTGGTTGATTCCAATGCAGGTGGGTGCGCCCGATATGGCGTTGCCGAGAATGAACAATCTTTCGTTTTGGATTTTGCCGTTTGCATTCGGAATGATGATTTCTACCCTGTTTATGGAAGGCGGCGGGCCAAACTTTGGTTGGACCTTCTACGCCCCTCTCTCCACGACCTATGCACCGGATTCGGTGACCTACTTTATCTTCGCGGTTCACTTGATGGGCGCGTCGTCCATCATGGGCAGCATTAATATCATCGCTACGATCCTTAACATGCGTGCGCCGGGCATGACACTAATGAAAATGCCCTTGTTCGTATGGACTTGGTTGATTACTGCCTATTTGCTAATTGCAGTGATGCCCGTGCTTGCGGGTGCGGTGACGATGATGCTGTTCGATATTCATTTTGATACCAGCTTTTTCAATGCAGCAGGCGGCGGCGACCCGGTCATGTTCCAGCACATTTTCTGGTTCTTTGGCCACCCAGAGGTCTACATTATGATTTTGCCTGCGTTCGGTATTGTCTCGCACATTATCCCAACGTTTGCGCGGAAACCGCTCTTTGGATACTCATCAATGGTGTACGCGGTCGCGTCTATTGCTTTCCTTTCGTTCATCGTTTGGGCTCACCATATGTTTACGGTTGGAATGCCGTTGGCGGGACAACTATTCTTCATGTACAGCACCATGCTTATTGCCGTGCCTACGGGAGTGAAGGTATTCAACTGGATCGCCACTATGTGGCGGGGTTCGATGACCTTTGAAACGCCCATGTTATTTGCAATAGCCTTTGTGGTGTTGTTCACGATGGGCGGATTCTCCGGCCTGATGCTCGCTATCACGCCAGTCGATTATCAATACCACGACACGTATTTCGTGGTGGCGCACTTTCATTACGTGTTAGTTCCGGGGGCGTTGTTCTCGATCATCGCGGCGGTTTATTTCTGGCTGCCGAAATGGACTGGCAAGATGTACGACGAAGCGTTAGGTAAGCTGCATTTTTGGCTCTCTTTTATTGGGGTAAATGTCACCTTCTTCCCCCAGCATTTTTCTGGTTTGGCAGGAATGCCCCGCCGGATACCGGATTACGCATTGCAATTCGCCGACTTCAACATGGTGTCTAGTATCGGCGCATTCATTTTCGGTTTCTCGCAATTGGTGTTTTTATACATCTTGATTAACACGATTCGGAGCGGCAAGCCCGCGGAAGGTCGGTCTTGGGACGGCGCTAAGGGCCTAGAGTGGACATTGCCCTCACCGGCGCCCTATCACAGCTTCACCTATCCGCCCGAAGTAACTGACGCGGAAATGCAAGGGCAGTAGACCCGAGGTAAGCTATGACAGATCGAAAGGCACAACAATCTAATATTAACAAAACAGTCGGCAAGCTGTGTTTGATGGTGCTGGGTATGGTGTGCTTTGTTATCGCGCTGGTGCCTTTGTATGACTTGTTCTGCGAAATCACCGGTTTGAATGGTAAGACCGGTGGGCCTTATACATTTGATGAGGCCAAAGCTGAACCCGATAAAAGCCGCTTAATCCGAGTTAACTTTTTGACGAATACCAACGAAGGTATGGTTTGGAAGTTCTGGCCTGAAAAAGGAGGTGTGCGGGTCAATCCTGGCGCCGCAAACTCTGTGAGCTTTTATGTCAAGAATACAACTGACCAGGTGATGGTCGGTCAAGCGATTCCTTCTGTAGTTCCCGGGGCTGCCGCCGAATTCTTCCACAAAACTGAATGTTTTTGTTTTGAGCATCAAGTATTGCAACCCGGTGAAGAAATGGAAATGCCGATGCGCTTCATCGTGGGACACGAACTGCCGAAAAATATACGCTCAATCAGTCTGAGCTACGCGCTATTTGATGTAACAGATAGTGTAGAATTGGCGCAGCTCAGTTCAGGATCCATTGCTCCAGCTGCAGGAGGCTAGGGCTTATTTACTTGGAGGAGATAAATGTCTAGCGCATCAGACGCGGATAGCTCGATTTATTACGTACCGGAGAAAGGTTGGTATCCGGTGTACTTGGCTTTCGGCCTCATGGTGCTGGTTACNGGNGCAGCAGGTTGGTTGAATGACATTCGCGCTGGCGANGCNGGNAGNNNAACGCANAGCTTGATCGGCNTAGNGATCNTNNCNTTCGTACTNTANNCNTGGTTNGCNAANGNNATNTCNGANAATGCNCANGGNATGAATAANGCGGNTCTAAAACGCAGNTATGTNTGGGGNATGGGNTGGTTCATCTTTTCCGAGGTTATGTTNTTTGCAGCGTTTTTCGGCGCGCTTTTTTATGTGCGTGCTCTGGTTGTACCTTGGATGGGCGGCGAGGGCGATAAGGCGCTGACTGGCACCTATTTGTGGCCGGAATTCGAGGCCGCGTGGCCGGTGATTAGCAATCCCGATCCGGCGTTGTTCGTAAACCCTGGAGAGACCATGGCGGCGCCAGACGTGTTGTCAAAATGGGCGACTTACCTGCCATTTCTCAATACCGTTATCCTTCTTTCTTCCAGTGTTACCGTGCATTTCGCTCATACCGCGATCAAGAATGAGAACAGGTTCAAACTNATCGCTTGGTTAGTCGTAACGGTCGNGCTGGGGATATTTTTCTTGGGTTTGCAGGTCGAGGAATATTATCTTGCCTATACAAAGATGGGACTCACCTTAGATAGCGGTATTTATGGTTCGACATTTTTCATGCTGACGGGTTTCCATGGATTTCACGTCACTATGGGAACCTTTATTCTATTGGTTCAGCTTTTCCGGGCTATNAAAGGACATTTCAGCCACGAAGATTGTTTTGGTTTTGAAGCGGCAAGTTGGTATTGGCACTTCGTGGACGTGGTTTGGGTAGGATTATTTATATTCGTGTATGTTTTTTAACGAGTAGCCATCGGCAAACCAAGGGTTCTAAAGGCCTTTTTAGTTTATCTGTTTAATCCTCCCGCAGAGGCAGGGGTGTTGTGCCAAGGCGCATTAATACCCATGCGTAACTCACCGGTATAAAACCCGTAGGCAATGGTGATGAGCAATAAGGACGCAAACGTAATCCGCAAGCCCAGCGCGTAAAGGGTGCGCTTGGAATCGGGCGCTTCGGTGTCTTTAAATAAAAATACCAAGCCGCTGCTAAGGCTTAGAATGACCCCGATAAGCAAAAAGATAATAAGGAATTTAAGCACGGTTCTGTCCCACAACGTGAGGCGGTAATGTAATGGATTCCCATGTGAGCGTTAAGTGATGAAAGCCTTCAAACCAGGTGTTCGCATGACGGTATTTGTGTTGCTATTTCTGCCCATTCTTCTGGCGTTAGGCAATTGGCAGCTGCAGCGCGGTGCTCTAAAGCGTGAGCTCGAGAGCAATTATCTGCAGCAACTGACACAGTTGCCTATGGACCTGCAAAAAGCACTCGATGGCACTGCGACATCGGTAAACGATGCACTGCCGTTGGCGCCGTTCACCCGTGTTCGGCTCCGGGGGCGTTATGGAGAAGAAAGGTTTTTCCTCGATAATCAGGTCAGCGACGGACAGGTTGGGTATTGGCTGTTCGAGACGTTTATCTTGGCTAGCGGTAGCAAAGCCCTCGTAAATAGAGGGTTCATTGCGGCTTCAAGGCAACGCGATAACCTTCCCACAGTGGCTTCGCCGCAGGGCGAAGTGACCATTGTTGCTAGCTTTTGGCCGGACTTTGGTTTGCCCCCCCTACTGCAGGAGCGCGCATGGGACCCTTCTTGGCCGAAAAGAGTCCAACGGCGGGACCTAAAACGCATGTCTGCTCTTGCAGAAAGCTGGGCTTCTGAGTTGCGTCTGGAACCCGGGCAACCGGGTGAGCTGCAGGCCGCACCGTTTGCGGAACCGCTATCCGACGCTAAACACCGAGGCTACGCTTTGACGTGGTTTGGACTTGCCGCAGCGCTTGTTTTTGGATACGTCGCCTACGGTTGTCGAAAGCCGGCAATCGACGCGGAGTCCACCAATTAACTGGGATTCTATGCCGCTGGTGAGTTAAAGAAGTGCACAGCTAAAGAGAAGAAAAAATGACATCAATACAACCGTCTCAAGGGAACAATCGCCGCCAACTGACGATCATCCTAATTACAGCAACGATCTCGCTACTTGGGAGTTATGGTTTATTTTGGGTAGCGAAGGCCGGGGTGGGCTGGGGCACCACGAATAACGGTACGTTCGTGACACCCGCGACCAACCGTCTTGATCTGGGCTGGCAGTTTCAGTCGGATCTTGAACTTTTGCAGGACAACCTGTGGTGGTTATGGCTAACGGTCGATAATTGCGACTCAGAGTGCGAGCTCGCATTGAAAAACTTAAAAGCGACCCACATTTTGCTTAATAAGGAAGCGGAGCGTCTTCGCGTAGCGTATTCCAGTATTGATGAAACCTCGCCCGGGATAGAGGGCGTGATTCGCGTCAGGCCGACGGAGCGTGATATGCCCTTCGGCATATACATTATAGATCCCTTAGGCAATCTGGTGTTTTTTTATCCAGTCGACGCGCCGCCAGAAGATGTACTAAAGGATCTCAAACGTTTACTTAAGGTGTCCCAAATTGGCTAATGTTCTGATCACTCGGCTTGTTGGCTTTGCTGTTATTTTGGCGGTTTTCGTGGTGGCGGTAGGCGCTTATACACGATTGGCCGACGCCGGTCTGGGTTGCCCAGATTGGCCTGGCTGCTACGGGTTCTTGACTGTGCCGGAAGCCGTTGCGGATGTTAGCTTGGCTGAGGCGAGGTACCCTGATGCCCCAGTTGAGGTCACTAAAGCTTGGTGGGAGATGGGTCATCGGTACATCGCAGGCGCCCTGCTGCTGCTGGTTTTTGCGATATTCGTTGTTGCTTGGCGTGGGCGTCAAGAGAACACCCCTACTACCTTTATGAGTGTGTTGTTGGTCATCATTTTGTGCCAAGCGGCTTTCGGTGCTTGGACCGTCACCCTTAAGCTTTGGCCGCAGGTCGTAACCGCGCATCTGCTGGGCGGGTTCACCACGCTCAGTCTGCTTTGGTTAGTACTACTGCGACAGGGCGTCTTCCCAAGTATCCATCGCGGTCTTCCGACACCCGGAAAACACGCGGTGATTGCACTAGCGGCGGTGATTGGACAAATCGCTCTCGGTGGCTGGGTCTCTTCTAACTACGCGGCATTAGCTTGCTATGACTTTCCTAGCTGCGACGGATCCTACGCCCCTACCATTGACTTAGCGGAAGGCTTCAACATTTTTCAAGGCGTAGGCCCTAGTTACCTAGGCGGGCTGATGGATAATGAAGCCCGCAAAGCAATACACTGGGTACACCGCCTCAGCGCGATAGGTGTCGCAATAATCGTGGTGTCGCTTGCATGGCGGCTAATGCGCGCTAACCGCTTAATTGCGTTGACTATGGTGGCAGTGCTGTTTGCTCAAATTGCTCTGGGAATTCTCAATGTGGTCTGGGTTTTGCCGCTTTTCAATGCCACCTTACATAACGTGGGCGGCGCGTTGTTGCTGATTACCTTGGTTACAGTAAACTTCGCACCTCGTTTGCGTATCCAACAACCGATGCCGAACGTATAACGTGAACGCTGTTCCGATTCGGATACCCAATATGCACACTGCTGCCCAACCGCTTTGGCGCGATTATCTAGAGCTATGCAAACCAAGAGTGGTCTTGTTGATGTTGCTTTGCGCGGTTGTTGGTATGTTCCTCGCAACGCCTGGCGCGGTTGCTTGGCAGACCCTGGTTTTCGGCCTTCTCGGCATTGGTTTGGTGGCAGGATCCGCGGCAGTAGTTAACCATATTGCCGACGCCCGGATCGACGCTAAAATGGCGCGAACTGAGCAACGGCCTATTGCCACCGGGCGCGTTAGCAACCTTGGAGCGATACTTTTTTCCATAGCCACTGGATTATCGGGCTTTGGGATTTTGTGGTTTTTAGTTAACCCACTTACTGCGCTATTGAATTTTGCGTCGTGGGTCGGTTATGGCTTCATCTACACCATGTTCNTGAAACGCGCGACCCCGCANAACATTGTCATCGGCGGATTGTTTGGTGCCGCCCCTCCTCTTTTCGGCTGGACAGCCGTCAGTAATAGCGTTGATCCAGGTGGATTGTTACTGGTGCTAATCATCTTTGTTTGGACGCCCCCGCATTTTTGGGCGCTCGCGCTGGAACGCAAAGAAGAATATGCCTTGGTTGACATGCCTATGTTGCCGGTGACCCATGGCGAATCATTCACCCGATTGCATATTCTGCTTTATACGATATTGCTATTGGTGTGCTCGCTANTGCCATTCGCGATCGGTATGTCGGGTTTGCTATACCTAGTCGGGGCCTTCGCCTTAGGGCTCGGATTTCTTTATTGGGCGGTCGTGTTGTTAAGGAACCGTAATACCAAAGCGCCAATGGCGACATTCCGCTATTCGATTCTTTATCTTGGGTTGCTGTTTTTGTTTCTGCTGGGTGATCACTACTTGATCAACAGCGAAGGCGCTAGCGGCCCGTCACCGGCTCCGATTCAGATGCAGATAATAGAGGTTTAAGCCAATGGCGACTATTCGCTCCACGGTATTGCTGTGTTTAGGATTCATCACGATCGTTGTTGGAATGTTTGTAATCAGTGTTACTCGTACGCCTCAGCTATCTGACGAAGAAATGCGTGCAGCTGGAGTATTTTTGTTGCCGCAACCACGCGCGCTTGCAGAGTTCCAACTGGAAAATCAGTTTGGCGAAAGCTTTGCACCAGAAAATCTCGAGAATAAATGGACTTTCGTTTTTTTTGGCTTCACAAATTGCCCGGATATTTGCCCCACCTCTATGGCTGAACTTGGTCGCGCCGAACGCGCGTTGCATAACGCTGGCGATATGGCCGAACAGCCCTTGCAGGGGGTGCTCGTCTCGGTCGACCCTGATTACGATACGCCAGAGGCCTTGGGTAGGTACGCTCAGGCATTCTCGCCGCGTTTTCTTGGTATCTGGGGCGAGCGAGANGACTTAGTGGTGCTAACCCAGCAGGTAAACGTGGCATTTGCGAAGGTGCCGATGCCGTTGTCTCAAAGCGCTCGCGCTGACGCTTCAGGATATACCGTCGACCATACGGGCAACCTAGTCATTATTAATCCTCGAGGGCATTATCATGGATTCATAAAGATGCCGCATGAATCAGAGACTATTAGGCTNACTTACCAAACCCTTGCTGCGCGGTTTTAGGAGTGTAGGGAATATCTAAGAAGCGATTCTGCACATGGATAATGACCAAACTTTAGCGGTGTTACTGTGCCGATTGCAGGAGCTTCGGCAAAGGTTCCATGGGGTGCGCCAGCGCTCCTTGCAACTGTGTGAGCCGCTTCATCTTGAAGACTATGGCGTCCAACCCATGGCAGATGCTAGTCCGCCGAAGTGGCATCTCGCCCACACCAGTTGGTTCTTTGACACGTTTATTTTGAGCGCTTGGCAAAAGAACTACGCGGCTTTTCACCCCGCTTATGCGCACTTATTTAACTCTTATTACAACGGCGTGGGTGATCCGTTTCCGCGCGCCCGTCGGGGCAATTTGTCACGGCCGACGCTGGATGAGGTGCTGGCTTATCGACGTTTTGTCGACGACGCAATCAGTGAATTGGTGGATTCCTATCTTAGTGGGGCCGCNGTGGGCCAGATTGAAAAGATTGTGGAGGTCTTTGAGCTTGGAATAGAGCACGAACAGCAGCATCAGGAGCTGTTGCTGACCGACCTCAAATATAATTTTGGCCACAACCCCCTATACCCCGCATACAGCAATCAAATCGTTGCAAACGGCGAAGTGGCTGGCCCCCTCCTATTCGATGATTTTGCACCCGAGTTGGTCTGTATTGGCGCTGACGCGCAAGGTTTTGCCTTTGACAACGAACGGCCGCGGCATGAGGTTTTCTTGCGCCCTTTTCAAGTCGCTAACCGACTTGTTACCAATGGCGAGTTTCTGCAATTCATAGAGGCTGGAGCTTATCAGCGACCAGATCTTTGGCTGGCGGAGGCGTGGCAGCTCTTGCAGACAGGAGCCCTTCCCAAGCAACCCTTGTACTGGCGGTCGATCGACGGCCAGTGGAGNGAATATCGTATGGACGGCTTGCATCCGCTGGATTTGAATCTGCCTGTCGTGCACGTGAGCGGCTTTGAAGCCATGGCCTATGCCAGCTGGTCGGGCGCGCGGCTCTTAACGGAAGGCGAGTGGGAGTTCGTTGCCCGTAGTGAACAGGCGCAAGGGAATTTTGTCGAATCTTTGCTGTTTCACCCAGCNAGCGTGACCAAAGATTCTCGACAATTTTTTGGTGATGTTTGGGAGTGGACGAGTAGCAGTTATGCCCCATATCCGGGTTATCAGCAGTTGTCCGGTGCGCTAGGGGAATACAACGGCAAATTTATGAGTAGTCAATTAGTGCTTCGTGGCGGCTCATGCGCGACGCCAACTCAGCACATCCGTGCAACTTACCGCAACTTTTTCTATCCTGCAGATCGCTGGCAATTTACCGGCATACGTTTAGCGAAAAACANCTAGGGGGCGGATTGGCCATTGCAGAAGATTGGATCGTATACGATTACGAACCTGAGGTTGGCGTTGTCGCTGCCGAGGTACTTACGGGCCTACAAAAACCTTTAAAGACGATTGCGCCAAAGTATTTCTACGACGAGCGAGGATCGCAACTGTTCGATGCTATTACTCAGTTGCCGGAGTATTACCCGACGCGCACAGAGCTGGCTTTGTTTGAGCGCCATCTTCCCGAGATAAAGCAGCATGTCGCGGCACAACCTTTTTGCGTAGTGGAATATGGCAGCGGCTCGAATAAAAAAATTCGCCGCGTGCTGGAGGTCTTGCAGCCGGCGGCCTATGTGCCGGTAGATATTTCTCGCCAGTATCTGTTGGACAATGCGCAGCAGCTAAAAGCCGACTTTTCAGATCTCGCAATTTATCCGGTTTGTGCGGATATCAGTGAAAGCTTTGGCTTGCCGGAAGAAGTCCGAGCTATGCATAAACTAGGCTTCTTCCCCGGCTCGAGCATTGGCAACTTCACCCCCAAGGAGGCGACAGTGTTTTTGCAACGCCTGCGCGCCACGCTTGGGGCCGGTGCNCAATTGCTGATCGGCGTTGATGCAAAAAAATCCGTCTCCGTTTTAGAGGCAGCGTACAACGACTCAGCCGGGGTTACGGCGGCTTTTAATCTTAATGCATTGCAGCACTTGAACGAGCACTTGGGTGCTAATTTCAAACTTGAACAGTTTGCTCATGAGGCGCGCTACAACGTCGAATTGGGTTGTATACAAATGTTTTTGCGCAGTCGTGTCGCTCAGCAAGTAGAGATCAGCGGCTCAGTCCTCGAATTCACGGCTGGGGAGGTTATTCATACCGAAGACTCTTATAAATATCAGCCAGAGGAATTTTTGTTCTTAGCTCAAGATGCAGGCTTTTCGAAAACAGCATTATGGCAAGACGCTGATGCTTGGTATTCGCTGTTTCTAATGCACACTTAGGGTTTTTTTTCTTCGAATTGCTTCAGCGTCCAGCTCGGGACCAAGGCGCCCGACTGGTCCAAATCACCGTTGCTCCGGGTTGGGTCCTGTGGGACTAAGTAATAGGGTTTGCCCCAATTAGGCACTACCCTAATCATTCTCAACGCCCCATTTTGGCGGAATTCGTAAACCACCTCGTCCGTGCCAGCAATTATTGTAACGTCTAGGCCAGTCGTCGAGGGATCAGCAAACAAAGCTTGATTAGCCGTCAGCGCCAAAAGCAGAACGCAGAGGCTTAGAAACCTGTGTTGTGATGGTTGCTGTAGTAAAGTGTTCACACTCAGTGTGCTAAGGCCAGTGTTGTGTCCAATCTAAAGCCAAATAAACCTTCGGAGCAACCTCCCCTAGTGTTAGTGGATGGCTCTTCTTATCTTTTTAGAGCCTATTATGCGCTCCCGGATCTAACAACCACGGCGGGTGAACCCACTGGGGCTATTCGTGGTGTCATCAGTATGATTCGTAAGCTTGCTAAAGATTATCCGGGCAGTCTGGTGGTGGTTGTCTTTGACGCACCGGGTAAAACCTTTCGTGATGATCTCTACAGCGAATACAAGGCGAACCGATCGAGTATGCCGGACGATCTGCGAGAGCAGATCCAGCCCATTCACGATTTGATTCGTGCCATGGGGTTGCCTCTCGTTTGCGTAGAGGGAGTAGAGGCAGACGATGTAATAGGCACTTACGCCACCATGGCTACTGCGCAACAACGCGACACCGTGATCTCAACCGGTGACAAAGACATGGCGCAATTAGTCACGGACCATGTCTCCTTGGTAAACACCATGACCGAAACCCATATGGATCGTCAGGGAGTGATCGACAAATTTGGTGTGGCGCCCGAGCAGATCGTCGACTATCTAGCCTTAATGGGGGACAGTGTGGATAACATCCCAGGAGTTCCCAAAGTTGGCCCAAAGACTGCGGCGAAATGGCTTAACCAGTATGGATCGTTAGATTTACTGGTGCAGAGTGCTGACGAGATTACCGGNAAAATTGGCGAGAACTTACGCGCATCGTTAGACCAATTACCGTTATCGCGAGCACTGACCCAGATCAAATGCGATGTCGCGTTAGGCCTAAGTTTAGAGCAGCTTCAGCAGACCGAGCCGGATCAAAACTATNTGCGCGAGGCGTTTAGCCGATTGGAGTTCAAGTCTTGGCTTGAAGCCATAGATACAACAGATTCTGCAGCGGACGCCATCCCGGTGCCNGAAGCCCCCAATGAGATACGTGATTACCATCTAATTACCTCGGAGCAAGAGCTTAGGCAATGGGCTAATGACTTGCGCGCTGCTGGTGAATTTGCGGTTGATACTGAAACCACCAGCATCAGCTACATGCAGGCAGAGTTGGTTGGGTTTTCGTTCGCCGCCGAACCCGGCCGTGCGGCCTACGTGCCGGTTGGCCATGATTACCCGGGCGCGCCCGACCAAGTGTCTTTGGACGCTGCGCTGGCTCTGCTAAAGCCATTATTGGAGGATCCTAGCCTTACCAAGATTGGTCAGAACATTAAGTACGACATGAGCGTGCTCGCAAAATACGGGGTGACGCTCGCCGGACCATTATTCGATACCATGCTGGAATCGTATGTCTACAACAGCACCGCTACGCGCCACAATATGGATGCGCTGGCTGAACGTTATCTTGGGCGTAGCACGGTACATTTTGAGGACATCGCGGGTAAGGGCTCGAAGCAGCTTACCTTCAATCAAATACCCTTAGATGTGGCAGCCGACTATGCTGCAGAAGACGCCGACATCACACTTCAATTGCATCAATACTTGATGCCGCTGTTACGAGCTGAGCCGACGCTAGAGCAGGCATTTTTAGAGATTGATATGCCGTTAGTACCCATTTTGTCGGCGGTTGAGCGCCAAGGTGCATTGGTGGACGGGCGTTTGCTGAAACAACACGGCGCCGAACTGGCTGAGCGGTTAAAGGATTTGACCGAAGAAGCGTGGGCACAGGCAGGTGAACATTTTAACCTCGACAGCACCAAGCAACTGCAGGCGATCTTCTACGATAAGCTTAACCTCCCTGTGTTAAAGAAAACGCCAGGGGGTAAACCGTCTACGGCAGAGCCGGTGTTAGTCGACCTAGCCCAAGACTATGAGTTGCCGGCGACCATTCTTCAGTATCGCAGTCTGGCTAAACTCAAATCCACCTATACAGATAAGTTGCCACTGGACATTAATGCGGCCACGGGTCGCATTCATACGTCTTATCATCAAGCAGTCGCCGCTACCGGCCGATTGTCATCATCGGATCCAAATTTGCAAAATATTCCGATTCGTAATGCTGAAGGCCGGCGCATCCGACAAGCGTTTGTCGCCCCTGCAGGTAAAGTGGTTATGGCATCGGATTATTCACAAATTGAGTTGCGCATCATGGCGCATTTGTCCGGTGATGCCGGGCTCCACGCGGCGTTTGCTGACGATCAGGATATTCACCGAGCGACGGCAGCTGAAGTATTCGGCCGCTCTTTAGATGCGGTTTCTGATGAGGAACGGCGCAGTGCCAAAGCTATTAATTTTGGTTTGATCTATGGGATGTCGGCATTTGGTCTCGGGCGCCAGCTGAATATTTCTAGAACTTTGGCTCAAGACTATATCGACCGATATTTCGCGCGCTATCCTAATGTTTTACGTTATATGGATGAGACCCGTAGCCAAGCGGCCGAGCGAGGTTATGTAGAAACGGTATTTGGGCGCCGGTTATATCTCCCAGAAATTAATTCCCGACAGGTGATGCGGCGGCAGGCTGCTGAGCGCACAGCAATTAATGCGCCTATGCAGGGCACTGCTGCAGACATTATTAAACGGGCGATGATCGCGGTGCAGGCGTGGTTGACAGAGAGCCCCGTAGACGCACAAATGATTATGCAGGTCCATGACGAATTGGTTTTTGAAGTAAGCGAAAGTGATGTCGTGGAATTGCAGCAGCACGTTGAAAAATTGATGTGTGCGGCGGCGGACCTATCAGTACCGTTGACTGTTGAAACAGGCCTCGGTGCGAACTGGGATGAAGCGCATTAGCTGTTGAACCGGGTGGACGATACTTAGTCCTGTGGAGATGCGTTATCGTTCGGGAGGGTCTGATAAGGTTATGGTTGTTGTCAACCANGGCAACAAGGTGCTCATCAGCTGCTCTCTGCCATTGCCCTTCGCGGCCGAAAAGCATTGCATCGAGACGGTCGGATATTCTGTGTACTGACGTTGCAGCTGGCTTAACGCTTGTTGTTGTGCGTTGCGTCCGAGTTTGTCGGCTTTGTTCAGNAAAATATGCATGGGCAGTTCCGAATCGCGACTCCAATTCAGCAAATCCTGATCAAATGGTTGATTGGGGTGGCGAATGTCCATGACGAGTACCAGCCCCACCAAACTATCTCTGTAGGATAAATAGTGATTTACGGCCTTTTGCCACTGTTGTTGGGCGTTGAGAGTGGCTTTGGCGTAGCCNTAACCTGGCAGGTCGACCAAACGGCCGCCCTGACGTACAGAGAAAAAGTTGAGTAATTGAGTGCGCCCAGGGGTTTTGCTGACCTTCGCGGTGCGGCGATTGCCAGTGAGTTGGTTCAATACTGAGGATTTTCCTGCATTTGAGCGCCCCGCGAAAGCAACTTCAGGCATATCAGCTGGTGGGCAGCGTCTAAGATCTGGTGCACTAGTTAAAAAGGTCGCATCGAGGCGTTCGGGTAACAACACTTGCTTGTCTTGATATATAATNGGCTCGCGCTAGCNCTGTTCAGTGCAGTGCTAAATGCAGAGCTAGTCTAAGGTTTAGGTGTTAGNCAGTTTACCACCAACCGGACTCTCCGGCTGTTGCGGTTGGCTTTTGTCAAATGACCCCAAAAAATACGGAAATAGAATAAATGGAAGTTGTTTTGCGCATTACGAAATCGATCATGGTTGCTGCTGCAACCTTAATGGCATTAACGTCCCATGCGGCTGGCGATGCCGAAGCTGGCGCAGCTCAAGCGGTAACCTGTGCTGCATGCCATGGGCAGGATGGCGCCACCGCGATAGATCCCTCTTACCCCAATCTTGCTGGACAAAGTGCGAAGTACCTCAATAGGCAATTGCAGATGTTCCAGTCTGGCGAGCGTGATGTGCCATTAATGACGGCTCAGCTAATCGGTAAATCTGCCCAAGATCTAGAAAACCTCGCGGCGTATTACGCCAGTTTGCCANGCAAGATTGGTGAAGCTGCGGGCAGTGACGATGACATAAAAGCCGCGCGTATGATTTATAAGGGTGGGATCGCTGACCGCGGCGTCGCAGCCTGTGCTGCTTGCCATGGCCCAGGTGGGTTGGGCAACGATCAAGCAGGTTTTCCAAAGATCGGTGGCCAGGCAGTGGGNTATACGATTGCTCAACTGACCGCGTATCGTGAGGGCTTGCGGGCTTCGGATGAGGCTTATGGCGCGATGATGCGTAACGTGGCGGCAGGACTCACTGACGGCCAGATTAAGGTTTTGGCAGACTATATTCATGGCTTATCGCCCTAATACGCATTAGCTACGTTGAGAGAAATATGATTCACCACGAACGCAAAATCCTTCTTAGGATAAAGGCGATCTTGCTGCTTGGAGGCAGTATTTGGGCGCTTGGTTTGCATGCTGAAACACTTGGTCTAGGGTACGCTGCAGACGAGCAATACGTCGCTGGTCAGCATTACACGGTGCTTGAGACGCCTGTTGCGACGGCCTCTGCAGCTGAAGCAGTGGAAGTGATCGAAGTTTTTTCTTACATGTGTATCCACTGTTATACCTTTGATCCCATGCTATCGAGCTGGCACGAGGCGCAAGACGACAGCGTGGATTTTGTCCGCCTTCCTGCAGTCTTTGATCCGACTTGGCAATTGTTGGCTCAAGCCTATTACACCGCTCAGTCTTTGGGCGTTGGGGAGGAGATGCATGAACCCTTGTTCAAGGCTGTGCACGTTGACCGCTTGGATCTTCGCGATGAAGATTCAATGGCGCAACTGTTTCAGCGCCATGCAGCGGTCGATTCAGATACGTTCAAGAAAGTCTCTCGTGCTTTCTCAGTTAAAAGTAGGGTAATGCAATCTCGAGGGAAAAGCCGCAGCTACGGCATCACCGGCGTACCAACTATGATTGTGAATGGAAAGTACCGGGTTGACGGTCAGTCTGCGGGCGGCAACGCCGGCATGTTGAAGGTCGTCGACTTTTTGGTAGCCAAGGAGCAGGCAGCGAGCGCCGCTGGAGCCCTCTGATTTTCCCTTAGCCAACGGTTGCGTTAGCCAACCCCCATTTCCTTAAANGAAACCCCGCAAACCCTGAGGTTTACGGGGCGTTCATTTAGCTACTCGCCCGCTGACTCAGAGGTCGTNGCAACGGACATTTGGCAAGCGGGATTCAACAGCTCTGGATATTGAACGCGCAGTTCTGATTCACATAAACCAATGGTGTTTTTAGCTGTATCGATAACATAAGCCCTAACCGCTTGTGCACCTTCGGCATCCATCGCGTGATCAAATTTAGGCATGCCTTTGTGTGCTAGGGCGCCTCCGACCACTATGCCGTCCCAGATTGCGTGCACATCAGCTCCAGAGTAGAGCAGATTTGGGATCGGACCCACAGTGCCTGCGCCAGGACCATGGCAGACAGCGCAGTAGCGGGCAAAAAGCAATTCTCCCTCNGCGCGTTGCTCAGCGGTGTAGTCCATCTTCTGCGGTTCGGGGACGTTCAGGTAGGTGATTTGCGTTTCGGGAAGCTCAGCTTCGCCATCCAGCTTAAAGGTCAATATTCGCCCTTCGGTGAGCACATTGCCCTTATGCCGCGGAGCACCGGAAGTCAACGCATAGGCGCCACCCCAGCCGGCAACTACCGATATGTATTGTTCGCCGTCGATGGCGTAACTTACTGGCGCGGCGATGATGCCGACGTCAACAGGGGATTCCCAAACTAACTCCCCACTGTCGGCTCGGTAGGCTGCAAATTGTCCGTCGGCTCGGCCTTGGAATACCAATCCGCCGGCAGTGGACAACAAGCCGCCGTTCCAGGTGGTGGCGTGCTCAACGCGCCAGACCTCTTTTTGCGATACCGGGTCCCAAGCCGTCAAAAATCCTCGAATGCTTTGCAAGTTATCGATCAACTCTGCCGGGTCTGCGGTCGGGATGGTTTCCTTAAAGTCGGTACCTAAATTCCAGTCTTTCGGTGCGTGTTTGAAGGCATTGTCTTGGGCGTAATCAAAGCGCAGATCCAATGCGGGTATGTAGACCAATCCGGTTTCTGGATGATAGGTCATAGGGTGCCAGTTGTGCCCGCCCAGCGGCCCCGGCTTCACCCGTTTGCTGTCGTTGGCATAATTGCCCGCTGGGCTCTCTACCGGCCGGCCGGTTTCGGGGTCCACGTGGGTGGCCCAGTTCATTGGCACATAAGCTTCGGCAGAAATGAAGTCCCCGTTTGTTCGGTCCAGCACGTAGAAAAAGCCGTTTTTCGGCGCCTGCATGATGACCTTTCGAGGCTCGTCGTTAATTTCGATATCAGCCAGAATCATATGCTGGGTTGCGGTGTAGTCCCAGGTGTCCCCGGGCGTGGTTTGATAATGCCAGATGTATTCGCCGGTATCGGGGTTCAAGGCGACGATAGACGAAAGATATAANTTGTCGCCGCCGCCTGGACTTCTAATGTATCTGTTCCAAGGTGCGCCATTGCCAGTGCCGATATATAGCAGGTTTAATTCCGGGTCGAACGCCATGGAATCCCAAGCGGTGCCGCCGCCACCTACTTTCCACCACTCGCCGCCAATCCATGTTTTGGCCGCTTCACGCATTGCATCGGATTCGAAGCCATCGGCTGGATTACCAGGCACCGTATAAAAGCGCCATTCCTCGGCACCGGTTTCGGTGTTGTACGCGGTCACGTAGCCGCGAACGCCATATTCAGAACCGCCGTTACCAATAACGACTTTGTCCTTAACGATACGAGGCGCCCCGGTTATCGTATAGGGGCGGTCGGGTAACAGTGTATTGATATCCCAAACGGGCTCACCGGTGGCGGCATCTAAGGCGATCAAACGGCCATCTATGGTTCCAACGTAGATCTTGCCCTTCCAAGCGGCGACGCCACGATTAACGACGTCACAGCATGCATAGCGCGCCCATTCTCGATCGACTTGGGGGTCGAATTCCCATAGTAGCTCGCCGGTTTTTGCGTCGTGGGCCCAAACCATAGACCACGCGCCGGAGTTGAACATGACGCCGTCTACAACAATGGGCGTGGATTCTAAGCCGCGCTTGGTGCCGGTATTCCAGTACCACGCTAAACTGAGGCTATCTACTGTTTCTAAATTGATTTGATCCAGCGGGCTGTGGCGTTGTTCATCGTANGTGCGGCCATTGGATAGCCAATTGCCAGCCTCACCGCGAATGATGCTTTCGCCATTGATGCTCGACGCTGGATTGGCCGTCGTCGTGTTATTAGCTGACGGGCTCTCTGAGGGGTTGTCCTCAGACGCGCCGCAGGCTANCAATAATGATGTTGAAAAAATCAGCGCACCCAGTCGCGCTAACCATAATGTTCTGGCTTTATGAAACATGAACTCCTCCGTTTCCTGTTTTCCCCAACCGTTAGTGTACCTAGAGGTAGCTCGAAGGCATAGCTGGTATTCTCGATTCAGATTGGACGCAACCTTTCCGTAAAGGGGCACGATATGAGCTGCTAATTATCTAAAGGTGGCTGTCTTCGCTGACTCTTAATGTTGCTCCGGCGTTTTTTGTTGTCAACGCGGCGGCGTTTGGAAGACGCAGTTGGTTTAGTTGCTTGCCGCTGCTTAGGGATTTGGTATGCGGCCGCGATCAGCTTTTCAACCCGCCTTACCGCTTCTTGTTTATTTTGCAGCTGCGAACGGTGGCTGCTGGCTTGTACGATGAGTTCTTGGGCTTTGTTAATACGTCCGGTTTGTTGGGCCAGCAACCGTCTCATTACGCCAGGAGGCAACTCAAGCTTTGATAATGGAACACGTAATTCGACCGTAGTCGCGGTCTTGTTGATGTGCTGACCTCCCGGGCCGGATCCAAGCACATAACGAAACTCGCATACCTTAATTGGCAGTGTGTAGCTTTGCATTTCTGCCCCGGCTTATTGGTCCTAGGTGAAGCACGGGCGCTCGCCTTGGCGCGCTAATTAGCGGCCACGCGATCGAATACCCTGCTAAACGTAAGTTTCTTGGCTTTTTTGTGCTTGATGGTGACCTCGACCAAAAGCCGCCCGTCTTTGCGCATGGACCATTTCTTGCTTACTTTGCGTTCGGAGGTCTTGTATTTTTGTTGCAGGCCTTTGCGGCTCCATTTGCTATCGCGGCCGCGATAGTGCCCTGCGCGGAGTGTTTCCCTTTGCTCCATTGGATCTAAATCGGGGTAAAACAGCTCAATACGGTCCGCGCTTGAGGAAATTGTCATGGCTTTGCAGCGCAAAACCTCTGGCTGCTTGGCGGTAAGCGGTGAGTGGCCGCTGCGTGCGTTGCCGCCACCACCGGGTAAGGGAATGCCCATGACCGAAATTTGCGCGCGCCCAGCGGTAGGTATTTTTATCGTTTTTTCGTCAAGATCATCACGCAATAATTCGGTTTCTGCCTGATTCAAGACCCAAGAGCCAACAAAGCTAGGCGGCTGCTGGGTTGCAGCGTGTGCGGTGCCCGCGGACAGCATTAGACCTGTTACTAGGGCTGCAAATCTTCTTTGTAAAATTGCTGGATAATGAAATGGCATAGCGGAATTCTGGGCGTTTGCTCNTGGTCGCGCAATTGTCCCTTAGGGGCTGTTGATGTCGCAATCCTGTGGAACGTTCTACAATATAGGAAAAACGGGCGCCGAGTAATCCATGGAAAAAGACATATGAAAGAATTGACTAGAGCCGCCTTAATCGAGCAGCTATTGGCATGGCAAACCGAGCAATTGGGCAGCGAAGCAATGTGGCTCTGGGCTTTAGAGCAACGATCTGAATGCAAACCCAGTGATAGTGCTGTGCGTGATGCTTTAGATATGCTTTGCGCAATTCCTGAAGACTTGTTGTTGCCTGAAGACGCTGAGGTCTTGCTTGATGCGTTGCACAACCCGCCAGATCAAGCAGATCTTTCTTCGAACCTGCTGTGGAATTATGCTGACATGATCGACCAAAACGGTAGACGTCAAGCTCTTGTCCAAGACCCCTTTTACGGCCCGTACTGCGGCAACTAAACCCGGCCATTGCCGCGTTTTGATGAGTGACAAACTAACGGAGCTCCTAGCGCTGCTGGATTTAGAGCAGATCGATGAGAGTATCTTTCGTGCCGGTCATCCAGCCAGCAGAACTAAACGTCTGTTTGGTGGGCAAATCATGGCCCAGGCATTAATGGCTGCAATGCGCACGGTGGAATTAGGTCGTTGTGTTCATTCTTTGCACGGCTATTTTCTGCGACCTGGAACGCCTCGGGTGCCGGCAATAATCCGTGTTGAGCGAACCCGCGATGGCAGGTCCTTTTCTACTCGCCGAGTATTGGTGACACAGAGTGGCGAGATAATATTTAGTATGGATGCGTCTTTTCAAAAAGCCCAGGATGGTCTGAGCCACCAAACACGGATGCCCGATTTGCAGCCGCCCCCGCTTGAGAAAATACCTGCAGCACTGNTAGAGCCGGCCTTTATCACTTGGCGCCACGATTTTCGCAGATTGCAGTCTGAAACCCCGCAGCCGCCCGAGCAGTGTGTATGGTTTAAGGTCACCGGTGAGGTACCAGCTGACCCGGCATTGCACGCCTGCTTGTTGGTTTACGAGTCGGATACCGCCCTGTTAGGCACTGCGCGGCTCCCGCATCGAGGGCGCTTTCAGCGCGATCAAATGCAAGTCGCGAGTCTTGATCATGCGATGTGGTTTCATCGGCCATGCGAGATCAATCAATGGCTCTTGTATGTTGTTGATTCCCCCAGCACTGGTGCTGCACGCGGTTTTACCCGCGGCAACATTTTCAGTGAACAAGGTGTGTTAATCGCCTCGACGGTGCAGGAAGGACTTATCCGGGTGCCCGGATTCAGTGATTAAGATCACAACGCGTCGACGAGGTTGCGCAGTTTATCGCATTGCGCGACTCGTTCGCTGGCATCAGCGCCGATAAAACTGACGTTTAAGGCATTGACCCCAGATTCCTGCAGGGCGTGTAGGCGTTCCCGGACAAATCCTTCGTCGCCGATTAGCGCGCTTTTGGCCAAATAGTCATCGGGAATGGCCGCTGCGGCTTCATCCTTGCGGCCGGCTAAATACAGGTCCTGAATTTGCTTGGCCTCTGCGGCATAGCCGCTCTGAGAAAAAATATCGTTATAGAAGTTCTTAGAGCGCGCGCCCATGCCGCCAATGTACAAAGCGGCGCCGGCGCGGCCGCGCTCGCGGTGATGCTCCATGTCCGAGCCGATGGCTACTGAGCCCCCGGCAAAGACCTCCAGAGGCGCGCGGCTNGGGTCGCGTAGCGCGTTGCCTTTGTTCAGGGCCGCGCCCCAAACGGCTTGGGCGGCCTCAGGGGTATAAAACGCGGGCAGCCAAGCATCCGCGAGCTCAGCTGTTGCAGCGACGCTTGCGGGACCCAACGAGGCAATGGCGATTGGAATTTCTTCTCGTACCGGATGATTGATAAGTTTTAGCGGTTTACCCAAGCCAGTGCCTTGATCTTGGGGCAAAGGAATTTGGTAATGCTGACCCATGTGTTGAACCCGCTCGCGGCGCCAGACTTGACGGCAGATTTCTATAACTTCGCGGGTTCGCGCAACCGGCGCGGTATAAGGGACGCCGTGAAAGCCCTCTATCACTTGTGGGCCGGATGCGCCTAGGCCAAGCATCGCGCGCCCGTCCGATAGATAATCTATTCCGGCCGCTGTCATGGCTAATAGACTCGGCGTTCGCGTATAAATGGGCAATATCCCCGAAGCGATTGTGACCCGCTCGGTTTCAGCAGCGATGTATCCCATCGCGCTTGGCGCATCGAATGAGTACGCTTCGGGTACCCAGACCACATCCAGCCCTGCTTTTTCTAGAGCTTTGACTTCGGCGACGGCCTCTTTGAAGCCGCCGGCGTAACTCAACAAAGTCGCAATGCGCATAATTATTCCCCTCGTGGTTGAATGCGGTGTGTAGATGCAAGATCGAAAGTTGTGCACAGTATAGTGGCATCCGTGCGGCGAGGTCTTGTTGTCGTCGAGATTAAGAGNTGGTGGTGTGCGTNGANTTTCGCTCGCGGAATTTTCGCGCAACCTTGAAGCCAGCCCGAACATAAAAGGAGTAAGCAGATGGGCCAAATTATGCGGATATTTCTGGCTCTGTACCTAAGCTTGAGTGCCCCCGCATTGACTTGCGCGCAGACGCTAGACGACTACGCCAATCAGGCGGTTGAGCGGCTTTCTGCCTACCTACAAATCGATACGATCAACCCACCGGGCAATGAGTCGAGAGGCGTGCGCTACATAGGCTCACTCTTAGACGATGCGGGCATCGCTTATGAAACTGTTGAGTCGGCCCCGGGGCGTGGCAATCTATGGGCCCGGTTACCGGGCGTTGCAGTGGCAGGGGAAAATAAACAACCAGCGCTTGTGCTTTTGCATCACATAGATGTGGTGCCTGCTAATCCAGCTCATTGGAGTTTTGAGCCGCTGTCTGGTGATGTAAAAGGTGGTTTTGTGTATGGGCGCGGTGCGATTGATACGAAGGGGCTCGGCATTGCGCANCTGCAAGCCTTTCTCGCCTTAGCCGCCAGCGGCGCGACTCTCAATAGAGACGTTATCCTGCTTGCTACGGCCGACGAAGAGGCCGGTGGCTTTTTTGGTGTGGGTTGGCTGATTGAGAACCGGCCAGAGCTTTTTGCGGATGTAGGCTATGTCTTGAACGAAGGTGGTTCTGGCCGGGTATTTGGCGATCAAATCGCTGTGTTAGTAGAGGTCACACAAAAAGTTCCANTGTGGCTGCGNTTAACTGCGACAGGTCGCCCNGGCCATGGCTCTGCGCCGCAAATGCAAACCTCGGTTACCCGACTGGTGCGAGGNCTCAAGCGGGTCAGCGAAACGGAATTTCCGGTGCGCGTAATTGAGCCTGTCGCGACGATGTTTGAGGGCTTAGCGCCCTACCAATTAGCTATTGGCCAGCCGGCTGTCCCCAACATTCGCGATGTGGTAAATGACAGTGATTACTTATTGGAAATGAAATTGCGCAATCCTGGTGGCCATGCGCTGCTGCGCAACACTTGTTCGATTACGACTTTACAAGGCAGCTCGAAAATAAATGTGGTCCCGGCGGAAGCCCATGCAGAATTGGATTGTCGGCTACTGCCCGATCAGGATCCCGAAGTGTTTTTGCAAGAGTTGACTGCAATTATTAACGACCCGCGGATAACCATTCATAAAATAATGGGCTTCACCCCTGCTGTCAGTCGAACCGATACNCCATTATTCGAGGTGCTTGAAAAGGTTGCAGATGAAGTTTTCGGCGCTACGGTGATCCCTACTGTCGCGGGAGGTTTCACAGACTCACACTTTTTTCGTGATCTTGGCATCACCAGTTACGGTTATTCGCCGTTTGCTTTTGCACCGAGAGAATTCTCAGGTGTTCATGGCAATGACGAGCGGCTTGCAGTGGATCAATTGCGTCGTGGGGTCAAAATTTATTACAACGTGTTGCGGCGGTTTACCGCGCGCCCCTGATGCCAACCCAAGGATTTGAACAAGGATATTGTTATGGACATTAAAGCCACNTCACTTGATTTCACGCCAATGCATGAGCAGATGGCCGCTTATGTGGATCAGAACATCTTGTCTTGCTGCGCAACGTTGATAATGAAGGGGCAGGAAATTATCGACTACAAAACCTTTGGCTATATGGATTTGGAGAGCAAAGAGCCGTTGCGCAGTGACGCGATTTATCGAATGTACTCAAATACCAAGCTGGTCACGTCGGTTGCGTTAATGATGCTCTATGAAGAGGGCCTGTTTGATCTCGATGATCCGCTGGCTAAGTACATGCCCCANTTTGATGGATTATCGGTACTTAAGCCGGATGCCAAAACGGCAGAGGACACGGTGGAGGCTCAGCAGCTAATCTTAATCCGGCATATTTTGAGCCANAGCGCCGGGTTTTCTTATGGCTTTATCGAACCCAACTCAGTTATCGACCAAGCCTACTTGCAAGGCGGATTGAATGTTTTGGCGGACTCCAGTATCGATCTNGAAGAATTTTGCGATCGCGTTGCGCGCTTACCGCTGGCCTACGAACCGGGCACNAGTTGGCGTTATTCGGTAGCGACGGATGTTTGCGCGCGGCTTGTCGAGGTACTTTCTGGGCAGAAGTTCGATGAATTTCTACAACAGCGGGTCTTTGCGCCTTTAGATATGGTGGATACAGGATTTTGGGTGCCACCGGAAAAAACCCACCGCTTTATTACTCAATATGCGCCGACGGATTTTCTTGATCCAATGAAACCGGGCTTGGTCAAAGCCGATGACCCAGTGAGTGGACAGTACAATAAGCTGCGAGCTTTGTTGAGCGGTGGTGGCGGCTTGGTCTCAACGGTAGCGGACTANGTGAAATTCCTGCAAATGATCGTTGGCGGCGGGCAAGGCGAAAGCGTGCGTTTATTGAAAGCTTCAACGCTGGAAGAAATGCGCAGAAATCAACTCGCGCCAGACGTTCATGTGGCGTTCCCAATGTGGTCGATGCCAGGTACGACTTTTGGGCTTGGTTTTGCGCTCAAGCAGACGCTTCAGTCGACAGATCCTGTAACGGCTCAAGATGAATATCACTGGGGAGGCATGGCGGGCACGCACAGCTGGATGGCGCCGAATGNCGGTATTACAGGGTTTTGCCTGACCCAACGNATGCCCGGATTTTGGCATCCNTTCAGCCACGAATTTAAGGCCCAAGCCTATGCGATCGCCGGGAAGTAGTTGCCTAGCTTTCGCCGCTACTGCTNGCGGCAGCACGAATTGAGGCTTGCAGGCGNTCGGCCATAGAAATGAGCGTGCTCGCGACCAGCGCCCAGCCTAAGACAGGTATTATGGTTTGTAGCCAGGTCCATGCCAAAAGGTGGCTGCCAACGGCGGTGCAGACCAGCACAAAGTAACCGATGCCATTCGCTCGTCCTAGAGCACTGCTTCGCAGTGCGTAACCAGAAAGAATTCGAGAATCGACGGTGTACTGAATAAAGGCAGCAGGAATAAGCCCTACCAGCCAAAAACTGATCTGTCCTGTTTGGGCTAAAGCCAAGCTGCAGCAGGTTACTAAGATTGCATCAGTAGCATGATCGAGAAAGCCACCCAGAGGACTGGTGTTGCCTTGCTTGCGAGCAACTTTGCCATCAAGGATGTCGCTTATTACGGCGAAGAATAGACAAACGGTAGCCCAAAGCCACGATTCACTGTGGATTAAAAGGTAGAGGGGTAAGCAAAGCAGCAGGCGGTTAAGGGTTAGGGCATTAGCCCAAGTGAAAACGCCATTGTTGCTCACCGGCGTTACTCAGTTTTGGTGTTTAGGCGGTAAATAACGCCACCAGCATCGTCGCCCTCATCGAGATAGAAATCGTATTTGAGTGAGTATTTTTCTAAGACTTCGCCAATTTCTACGGGGTCGGTGACGCGTTCAGCCAACCCTGTATATAAATTGCCCTCTATACCTAAGACAACAGCTGGGTCGCTGGCTAGATTAGTTGCCCAGGCTGCAGCTTGGTCACTGGAAGCGACATAGAAGTTTTTACCGACACTGACGCCCCAGAGTGTTACGGAATAAGGATCAGCAGAATTCGTTTGCAGCAGCACGTTTTCGCAATCTTCCGCAAAAACCCACTCTTGGGGCCAAGCTTTTTGATTGCCTTCCAGTGCGCCCCCGGCGATGGGGCCAATAGGGCCTGAACAGGCAGAGGTCGCAAAAGCGCAAACAAAAAAACAAGCGGTTAGAGAAAAAGTGCGCATCGTTGGGTGATTATCCAGATGAGGCTGTATAAAGAATATGCTTAGATCCTTCGAGGATCATACTTAAAATAATTCGCAGGTCGAGTTGCCGTGGTTATCAAATCACCCATAGATTTAGTAGTATCCGCGACTTTTTTGAAACCTAGGAGTTATTAGTGCAGAAGGCAGANGAGCAGCACTGGTTGGTTACAGGAGCAAATGGCAATCTTGGGCGGCGTTTTATTGGGCAAACCCTGAGCGCCACTCAGGATCGAATTCGCGCCGTGGTGCGCAGTGATCGAGCGGCCGAGCAGCTTGCAGCTGCAAACCTGATAACGGGGCAAAATGCGCGGTTAGATGTGAAGGTTTTGGACTATACGGATGAGGAGGCTTTATTGGAGGCCGCTCAAGGATGCACCCGGGCGCTGCATTTAGTGGGCATTCTAAAAGCAACTAAGTCTGCAACTTACGCTCAAGCCCACGAAGAAAGTGCNGCAGCGATGGCTAAAGTCTGCGACGAATCCAGCGTTCNACACCTCACGTATCTATCAATANTGGGGTCAAGTGCAGCGTCGCCGAATGCTTGTTTGGCTTCAAAAGGTCGGGCTGANGAAATTTTTTTGCGGGCGAGCACCCCGGCTTGTGTGTTGCGGGTGCCAATGGTGTTAGGCGAAGGCGACTACGCGAGCACGGCGTTGTTAAGGCGTGCGGCGCAAGCGCGCAGCTTCGCGTTTCGCCCTCAAAGCATGGAGCAGCCAATTTANGCTGGTGATGTGATCAAGGCCATCGAGCAGGCGGCGCGGCTGGAATATGCCGGCGGGCTCGATCTNGCGGGCGCGGAATCCCTGACTCGGGAAGAGTTATTGCAGCGGGCGGCAAAATGCATGGGTCAAACCACGTCAGTGGTGGGTTTGCCGATTACCCTGGGATACGCTTTGGCTGCGACTTTGCAGACACTACTGTCTAACCCGCCTTTAACTGCTGCCATGCTTGGTGTGCTTGATCATGATGATGCCATCGATCCAGCCCCGGCGCTGCAAGCGTTGCAAATGCCAGCGCTTTCCAGCATCGATGCGACCCTAGCGAGGCTTCATGCTACTAGCGCAAACGCTGGGCTAAAAAAGGAAGACTGACATCGAGTCGATAATCGATTCCCGAATGGGTGCCATCAAATTCCTCATAGCGATGTTTTATGCCAGCCTCAGCCAGCGCCTGGGACAGTTGCCGGCTACCGTAGTGAATATGGAATTGGTCTTGGCGACCGCAATCAATGAATAAACCTCGCAGCTTCTTTAGGTTGCGCCCGTATCGCTTAATCTGATTGATCGGGTCGTGTCGCAACCAGGCACGCCAGCGCTCTGGAATCAGCTGACCAGATTGCAGATCGAAGGGTAGCCGGAAGCCATTTTTTGCGTGTGGGTCTGAGTCGTAGCTTGCCGCCATTCCCAGCAGCATTAATGCCATCATCTCGTCGCCAGTTATTCGCTTCGCGCCTCCAGGGGGTCGCGACCAAACNGTGTTTAAAAAATGCTCAACCCGGCCATCGTCTTCACCGCGCTCGCTCGCTTGAACCAAGGCGTTGGCCCCTCGTGGCTTTTGGACAGGCTTTGCGTAACGCTCAAGGAGGGTTAGCACGCCGGGCCAATCGCTGCGATAGACGAAGTCAAAGTAGGCATCGCCACTATGACTCGCAACGCCCCCCCAGAGTTTTGGGTAGCGCATTGCCAGCATTAGCGACCCATAGCCNCCCGATGATTTGCCAAAGCAACCGCGATGTTCGCGTTCGGCCTTGGTGCGAAACTGCTGATCGATTAAGGGCACCAATTCTCTGTTGAGGTAATCTGCATAGTTGCCGATGGCGCTGGAGTTTATGTACTGGGTTCCGCCGAATGCGGTAAAGCAGTCAGGGAACACGACGATGGTAGGCGCCATCTTCTTACTCGTGATCAGTCGCTCCAAGCGCTCGACCAGATTCTCTTCAAAGCCTTTCCAATTAAGCTGGCCNGGCCCCGCGCCGGTAAATCCTGCCAGACTGTAGAGCACAGCAAAGCGGCGATTTTTGCGCCGACGGTCATAATAGGCTTTCGGTAAGTATACGTTGACCGGCCGCTGACTNGGGTCGCCCAAGGGATTNTTCGCTAAAACCGATGAGTTGTGTTGGAGAGTGATTAAACGATTCTCGAGACTAGGTGCAGTCACGGTTTGCTGAGTAGGCATAGAGGCGTCCGTTTTGCTTACAAGTGTCAGGGCCATCAGCCAACCCGGCGGCTGGTACCTTAATAGGGCCATGGTTATAGTAGCCGACAGTTTACGGCCCAGCTGCCACGGCGTTAAGAGCGGTAATGAAAATGATTAGGGACGATGGGAAAAAGGCCATGACAAAATCGTTGTTTTGGGTTGTCTGTTTGTGGGTTCCTCTAAGTCCGCTGTTCGCCAATGACGGCGGCAACGCTGATCGTGGTAAAAGCCTTTATCCAGTGTGCACGGCTTGTCACGGGGTCGCGGGTGCCGGTAATCCAGCGATGAAGGCACCGAAAATATCGGGCCAGATGACCTGGTACGTGCGACGCCAGCTAGAATTGTTTCGGCAGGGTGCTCGGGGTGCCGCGCCAGGTGATATGCAAGGTATGCAAATGGCGGCCATGTCCAGGGGCCGGCAATTGCGGGACGAGCAGTCTTTAGCAGACTTAGTGGCTTATATAGGCACGTTTCCAGATCAGCCGCCCAAGGCCACAATCACGGCAGATATTAAGGCCGGGAAGAAACTTTATGCCACATGTGCCAGTTGTCATGGAGATCAAGGCGAAGGGATTGAGGCGATGGCCGCGCCTCGGCTCGCCCGCCAGAGCGATTGGTATTTATTGGCTCAGCTGCAGAAATTCAAGTTAGGCCAGCGTGGTTATCACGACTCGGACCACGGCGGCAGACAAATGCGCAGCATGATTATGACGTTACCGACGGATCAGGCGATGCGCGATGTAGTTGCCTACATTAACACTCTGCCTTAGTCACGTGAGCGGGCTTCTACAAATAGACCTCTCGGCGTTGGCTCACAACTATCAGTTGTTGCAGGGCGGTCTTGGGGGAAACTTAGCCGCGGTAGTCAAGGCCGACGCCTATGGTCTAGGCGCTGATGAAGTCGCGACAGCGCTTTGGGCTGAGGGGTGTCGTGAGTTTTTTGTGGCCCAGGCTGCGGAGGGTGTGGCGCTGCGTAGCGCGCTGCCGGATGCGCAGATATATGTTTTAGAGGGGGTATTTTCATCCTCCTTCGCGACGTTGCGCGCGCAAAATTTATGTCCAGTACTCAACAGTGTTGATCAGTGTGTTTTATGGAGTCCAAGCGATTTGCCCGCGGCGCTGCAGCTTGATAGTGGCATGGCAAGGCTTGGGTTGAGTGCCGAGGAAATCGCCTTGGTGTTGCGGGATCATGCAATAGATGTGCGATTGTTGTTGAGCCACTTTGCCCGCGCGGATGAGCTTGAGCACGATTTTACGGTCCAGCAAACCCGAAGTGTAATGGGCATCTTTGCGGAGCTGCGGCAGCACCGCCCTGGATTACGGTTAAGTTTAAATAACTCAGCCGCGTGTTTGGGTGGCGTTGCATTGCCGGCAGGGATTGAGCAGCTGGGTCGTGCAGGTGTCGGGTTGTATGGCGGCAATCCATTAGCCAGCGGCAAGGCCAGTGATGTCGGCTTAAAACCCGTCGTCAGTGTGTTTGGTAAGGTTTTGCAGGTGCGCGGTATCAAAGCTGGGACGCCTGTAGGGTATGGCGGCACCTATACAGCCAGTGCCGACGAGCGAGTCATGATTGTCGGGGTGGGCTACGCTGATGGCGTGCCCAGGCTCCTGTCTAACCAGGGCCATATTTTTGTTCAAGGCAAGCGCTGTGCCATCCGTGGTCGAGTAAGCATGGATATGCTGCACGCGGATGCTTCTAAAGTAGACGTTGCGGTTGGTGATTGGGTGGAGGTCATGGGGGCAAATATCTGCGTTGACGATATTGCAGCTCAGGCTCAAACCATTTCTTATGAAGTATTCACTGGACTGGGCAAGCGTTTACATAGGGTATACCGTAACGACTCGGAATCGGGGCTGATAGAGGGCAGATAGTGGGAGGAACAATGGGCGCTAGCCGCAGCAAAATAAATCCGGCAGGTGTGTTGGCGGGGCAGGTGGCGGTTGTAACCGGCGCCAGCCGAGGTATCGGCGATGCTATTGCTCGGCGATTTGCTATGGAGGGGGCCAAAG
The DNA here is from genome assembly GCA_002704325.1 of Gammaproteobacteria bacterium. Taxonomy (GTDB): domain Bacteria; phylum Pseudomonadota; class Gammaproteobacteria; order Pseudomonadales; family Azotimanducaceae; genus UBA4421. The sequence continues at coordinate 46,930 of PAFJ01000038.1, forward strand.
TTGTTGTTTCGGCACGCACTGTTGATAGTGGTGAGCACTACTTACCCGGAACCATCAATGAAACAGTGGCGGCGATTCGCGCAGCAGGAGGCGAAGCGCTGGGGGTTAAAGCCGATCTTGCATCTGCAGCAGATCGTGAGCAGCTAATCGCTGCGGCTGAAGCAGAGTATGGCGGCGTAGATATTTTAGTAAACAATGCGGCGATTACTTACTTTATCCCGGTAGAAGATTTTCCTGAGAAACGTTTCCGTCTTATGACCGACGTGCAGGTTTGGGCGCCTTTTGAATTGGCGCAAAGAGTTTTGCCGAGCATGCAGGAAAGGGGTTCGGGTTGGATCCTCAACATATCGTCTCACGCAGCCATCCATCCGGAAAAAACACTTTCCGGGCGTGGCGGCACCGTGTATGGCATGTGCAAAGCGGCCCTTGAGCGCTTTACCACGGGCCTTGCTCAAGAAACCTACGAAAACGGAATTGGGGTTAACGTGATATCTCCTGGGTTGGTGGCAACTCCTGGCGTTATGCATCACAAGTTAATTAATTCCGAAAACGAAGACCGAGTAACGCCGGTTGAGCATATGGCCGAGGCCTGTTTGAGACTGTGCCACGGAGACTCGAAGGCACTTACCGGTCGAATTGACTATGCCGATGAAGTGATGAGGGAATTCGACCTCCAAGCTGCCGAATTGATTTAGCGCATAAAACAGGGATCATGTGATGACCTACACCACTCCACCCGCTGGGTCTGATAGCCTCAACCTGCACAACGAGTTTGCACCAGATTCTATCGAGGCGAGGGATCTGCGGACGCTTTTGCATCCATCCACGAATTTAAAACAACACAGCCAGCAGGGACCGATTGTCCATGAGCGAGCCGAAGGCGTTTATCTTTGGGATAATAAAGGTAAACAGTACCTTGAGGGGATGGCTGGACTTTGGTGCACGGCTCTGGGGTATGGGAATACCGAACTCGCTAGCGTTGCTGAAGAGCAAATGCGCAAAATGAGTTACTCCCAATTATTTGCGGGACGAACTAACGAACCGTCAGTGCTGTTAGCAGAGCGCCTGATCGAAATGGCGCCAATGGACAGCGGCCGAGTTTTTTTCGGCCTATCTGGAAGTGATGCCAACGACACCCAAGTAAAGCTGCTCTGGTATTACAACAATGCCATAGGTCGGCCGGAGAAGAAGAAAATTATCAGCCGTAAGCGTGGCTACCATGGCATTACGGTGGCCAGTGGCTCGCTGACAGGTATTCCCACGTTCCACAAGGAGTTTGATTTACCCCTGCCGGGTGTGATGCATGTGACGAGCCCCCACTATTACAGCGAAGGACTCGTCGGCGAAACCGAAGCGCAGTTTGTTGACCGGCTGCTCGCTGAACTCGAGCAGCTAATATTACAAGAAGGTCCGGAGACCATTGCCGGCTTTATTGCGGAGCCGATCCAAGGCGCTGGTGGTGTCGTAGTGCCGCCCAAAGATTATCTGCCGCGTGTAGCCCAGCTGCTCCAAAAGCATGACATTATCTTTATTGACGACGAGGTGATTTGCGGTTTTGGGCGCACCGGCCAGCCCTTTGGCGCCCAGACGTTTGATATTCGACCGACGACCATGAGCTTAGCGAAAGCTTTGTCTTCTGCCTATTTGCCGATAAGCGCGGTATTGATTCCAGAGTACATGCATGACGCCTTTGCGAGCCGGTCTGACGAATTAGGTAACTTCGGCCACGGCTTTACCTACTCTGGTCATCCTGTTTGCGCGGCGGTAGCGNTACGCAATCTCGAGATCATGGAAGATATGGGTCTGTACGCACACGCGGGTAAAGTTGGGCAAGTGTTCCAACGACGACTGAGTGAGTTTGCCGACCACCCACTGGTTGGTGAGGTGCGCGGTGAAGGCTTGATTGCCGCGGTAGAACTGGTCAAGCAAAAGCAGCCGCGCACGCCCTTTGATCCCNNGGCGGGCGTGGGCGCGTATTGTGCNGCGGCGTGTCAGGATGCTGGGGTTATTCTGCGTAATCTTGGTGATAGCGTTGCGTTCTGNCCGCCCCTTATCATCACAGAAGATCAGATTGACGAGCTTGTTAACAAATTTTCGATTGGTCTAGACGCAACATTGGATTGGGCCACAAAAACCCATCTAATCTAACACTTAGCTTAATCTGCTGGCGTTAATTGGCCCGCAGGGGTAAGGATAGTAATGTTCAAAACGCTCTACATTACCCTGTTTAGTTTGCTGCTAAGTGGCGGCGCGTGGGCGCTAGATTGCGCGAGCGCCCCCAATACAGAAAATTTTTTCCCGTCCGGTTGGGGCATTGATTTGGCCAACACCCGATTCGTGGCGTCCGAAAATAGCCGAATAAATGCACGCAATGTGCACCGTTTACAACTTAAGTGGGCCTATGGCCTCAGCACCCAAGCGCCCCGTTTTTATCCGCTGGTGACTTCCGACACGTTCTATATCGGCGATGGCGAAAACGGTGTGTTGGCTCTTGACCGTGAAAGCGGCTGCGTGCGTTGGCGCAACCAAAATACAGCCGGGGGTGCCGCCAGCAGCATTGCTGCGGCGGATACTGGTTTTGGCCCGACGTTATTCTTCGCCCACAGGGAAAAAGGGGTATTCGCGATTCATGCACATAGTGGTGAAACGCTGTGGCAGAGCAGCATCAGCAGCGAGCCGTTGCCGATGTATTCTGGGTCGCCGTTGGTCGCCGACGGCGTGATCTATGTGCCAATTTCGAGCCAAGAGATCGGCCTGAGCATGCTGCCCTTTTATGGCTGTTGCACCACCAGCGGCGGTATGGCGGCGCTGGATGCAGAAACCGGTAAGCAGCTTTGGTATGTTCCGACAATTGAGCAAGAAGCCGAAGTGACCGGCAAGCATTTACTCTTTGTCCAGAAGTGGGGTCCCAGCGGAGCACCCGTTTGGAGCGCGCCGACCCTAGATCGTGAGCGCGGATTGCTTTTTTTCGGTACAGGCGAAAACTATTCTGCGCCCGCGACCGACACGAGCGACGCTATTTTTGCCCTCGATGCAGCTACGGGAGAGCGGCGTTGGGTAAATCAGTTTACGGCTAACGATACCTTTAACATGGCTTGTGTTACGGGTGGGGTGAATTGTCCAGAGGAAGAAGGCCCAGATTTAGATTTTGGCGCACCGCCACTATTAGCGAAGAATAGCGAGGGCCGGGATCTTCTTTATGTTGGGCAAAAATCTGGTGCTGTAAGCGCTTTGGATCCGGCAACAGGTGAGCGCGTCTGGAGCCAGAAGTTTGGTCGTGGTGGATATCTGGGCGGGATTCATTGGGGCCTAGCTGCGGATATCCAGCGTGGTCTGCTGTACGTGCCGGTAAGCGACTTCCCCGCAGGTCTAGAACTTACTGCCGCTCCAACCCCAGGATTGTATGCCCTAAGTCTTGATGACGGCTCGGTGCAGTGGTTTGCGGCCAAGGACTTTAGTGAGCAAGCCCAAGCCGAGCTAGGGTTTTGGCCGGGGCTATCGGCTGGAATAGTGGCCGCCGACGGTGTTGTTGTTGCCGGTGATCTTGCCGGACAATTAGAAGCCTACGATGCGCTTAGCGGGGCTGTTTTGTGGCGCTACGCAACGGCACAATCTTTTACTACGGTCAACGGGCGCGAGGCCAAGGGCGGCAGTATTGACTCTCATGGCCCACTGCTTGTTGATGATTTGTTACTTGTCAGCTCTGGTTACTCTGGGGTTGGCATGAAGAGCGGCAATGCGTTCTTGGTTTTTCAATTAGCTGAGCCGGCGGATGCCGCAGGGTCGGGAGCTCGGTGATATGAATGCTGCTGTTTGGCGTCGTGTGACTGCCGCTGCTGTAGATTTCGTTACCGTACCCAGCGTGGCTGCGGTCATTATGGTGATCACTGGCGCGCTAGAAAATGCCGAAGCGTGGACCGGCGGTTTTCCGTGGCTGCGGGTTTTTCTGCTTGGGGTAGTTGGCTACTTAATGGTCAATGGCGTATTGCTGTGGCGGCACGGGCAAACCTTGGGCAAAAGACTGGCAAAGATTAAAATCGTCGACCATGAATCAGAGCAGGTGCCCGCCCTGTGGAAACTGATAGTTTTGCGAGCACCTTTTTTTCCACTGATGCACGTGACCTTGGTTGGTTTTTGGTATCTGCTCGTGCTTGACCTATTTACAGGTCTTCGCGGTGATCGGCGATGCATTCACGACTGGGTCAGCGGTACCAAAGTAGTGGCAGCTGACGATGAAAACTAACGGACACGGAACATTATGATCTTACCGGACTTTGATTTTGGATTAGGCGAAACCATCGACGCGCTGCGCGACAGTGTGGCAACTTTTTGTGCGCGTGAAATCTCACCGGTGGCGGCGGAAATAGACCACAGCAACGAGTTTCCCCGCGAGCTTTGGCCGAAGCTTGGCGAGTTGGGTGTTCTCGGCATGACGGTGGCCGAAGCCTATGGCGGTGTGGAGTTGGGGTATCTGGCGCATACGGTGGTAATGGAAGAAATCAGCCGGGCGTCTGGCGCGGTTGGTTTATCGTACGGCGCGCATTCAAATTTATGTGTCAATCAACTGTCACGATTCGGCACGGACGCTCAAAAGCAGGCGTACCTGCCAAATCTGATCAGCGGTGAATATGTGGGCGCCTTAGCGATGAGCGAACACAATTCGGGGTCCGATGTGGTCAGCATGGGTTTGCGCGCGCTCGAAGACGGCGATGACTACATTTTGAATGGGGGCAAGATGTGGATCACTAACGGTCCTCAAGCAGATGTGCTCGTTGTTTACGCTACAGTTGATCCTGAGTTGGGCTCGAAGGGCATTACCGCATTCCTAATCGAAAAGTCGCATACAGGTTTTAGCACGGGGACTAAGCTAGACAAGTTGGGTATGCGGGGTTCCGATACGGCGGAGCTGATTTTTGAAGACTGTCGCGTACCCAAAACACAAATTCTTGGCCGTGTTGGTGAAGGCGTGCGTATTCTTATGAGTGGTCTCGATTATGAGCGCGTGGTGTTGGCTGGCGGCCCATTGGGCATCATGCGCGGTTGTTTAGATCTGGTGGCACCCTACCTTAAAGAACGCAAACAGTTTGGTCGCCCGATTGGCGAATTCCAACTTATGCAGGGCAAGTTAGCCGATTTATATACTGAAACGAATGCTGCGCGCGCATACGTTTACGCGGTGGCGGGTGCGTGTGATAACGACAAAACCACGCGAATTGATGCCGCAGGCTGCATACTTTATGCCGCCGAGCGAGCCACTCAACACGCGCTGCAAGCTATTCAGGCGTTGGGGGGCAATGGTTATATCAATGACTATCCGGCGGGTAGGTTGCTGCGTGACGCTAAGCTCTACGAAATTGGCGCGGGTACCAGTGAAATTCGGCGCATGTTAATTGGGCGTGAGTTATTCGACGCCACGTAAGGGTAAGGCTATAATCTGTGGCCAAAGCGAATCCGCTTTGGCAGTCCGGTGACGTTTATAAACAAGAATTTGCACATTGCAGAATCGGCGGCACCAGCGATAACAGAGGTTCAAGGTCGTTCTTGAGCACGCTTTTAAGGTCAAACAGTTAGCTAGGAGAACTTGATTGAGACGTCTTTTGTATACGGTGCCGGGTTTAGCCATTGTTTTGAGTGTTTTTGCGGTGAACGCATTACCTCCAGGTACCGAAAAAGAAATTAGTGAACGCTTAAAGCCCGCAGGCACGTTAGCTAGATCCGCAAACACCGAATCGGCTCCTGCCGTAGCGATGGCGCCTGCTGTTGTGCAATTGGAAAAGGTGGCACTGTCCGAAGGCTCGGAGCACGACGTGAAAATGCTAAATTCGGGACCCGGCGGCAGTATGGTATTTGAACCCGCGGTCATCAAAGTTTCTGTTGGCGACACTATCCATTTTAAGGCGACTGATCTTGCTCATAACGCGGCCTCGATTGCGTCAATGATACCGGCCGGCGCCAATCCATGGGCGGGAGAGATGAGCCAAGATATAAGCGTTACGTTGGATACCGAAGGAGTTTATGTCTACCAGTGCGACCCGCATGTCGTCATGGCTATGGTAGGTGTAATTCAAGTAGGCGACGCTGTGAACATTGATGAAGTCAAGCAAGAGGCCGAACGCATCAAAACAACATTTGCAATGAATGGCCAGCGGTTGGAGCAGTACTTGTCGGCGCTATAGCTACTGGGCGCTGGTTGGTTCCCGAACCGGTAGAGCCAAAAACGCACCTATGTAGTGCGTTTTTCTAAAGAATACGCACCTTAATGAGTCACTGTGTGTTAAAACACTGTTGTCTTACGCTTTAAACCTCTGATTTCACGAATAATTTAAGAACTGGCATTTTATTTGCCTTGGTTTAGGGCACGAGTCTTCGGTTTTGCAGTCGGAGGCGTCTTTTTCGCGAAAATCCTTAGGAGAAACTATGAAAACAATGGCGAAAATTTTGTCGGTGGCGACCGCAATGGCTGGCACCGCAATGGTACCCGTCGCTGCCCATGCTGACGTGTCCTACAACGTAGGTTTTGTATCGGAATACTACTACCGCGGCTTCTTCCAAAAGAGCTCTTCAGCCAGTGCGGGGCTCGACTTTGAGCAGGGCGGTTTTTATGCAGGCGCTTGGACTGCAGACGTTGGAGATGGTTTAGAAGT
>PAFJ01000039.1 GCA_002704325.1 Gammaproteobacteria bacterium
GACTTAAGAGCGTTGGAAAATGATGGCGGTGTGGCCATCGATTGGGCTGCGCTGGCTACGGATGTCGCGGCGCTGCACACGATGCAGGATTCTCCTATGCTGCAATCGGTTCGATCCGGCACTCAATCCTCGGGTAATTTGTTCACCGCAAACCGGCAAGGCAGGATTGCGCAGTTGGCCACATCGATTGAGCAACAGGCGCGCCGAGTTTTGCCCAAGTAGGTGAGTTTAATCTGCCTCAAGAGCACCCGTTGCGGATGTTCCGTCCGCGACAACCGATGCTGCACGCCAGTTGGTCCATTAAGGCTGCAGCGGCCACATATCATGAGTCTCATGTGCACTCAAAAGGCTGGTACAGCGGCACCTGCTATGTGGATGTTCCGTCACAGCTCTCGCGCACCAGCGCCGATGGCCAGTTAATTTTTGGTGAGCCGCCGTTTGAGACTAAGGATCAATTGTCGGCGCAAGCTCAAGTGTTGCCAGAAGTGGGCAAATTAGTTTTGTTCCCGAGCTACTTTTGGCATGGAACTCGACCATTCTCCGGTTCAGAACGCCGACTAGTGGTGGCCTTCGACTTTGGTGCTCCGGATTGTTTTGTTTGAACGCAAAACGTGTTCAGATCGATTCCGTCAGGTTTCAGGGCAATATCGCGTTACAGTTTGTAAGGCAATGTTAGAGGGCTATCGAGCTATAGTCCTGCAGGCCAGGCAGAGTTAATAGACCACAGATCAGCAGTCACTACGCAGGAGGAGCGTTATGAAGCCATTAGAGGGAATCACTGTTTTAGAATTTTCTACCATGATCACGGCATCGTTTGCGGCCATGATGATGGCGGAGCAGGGCGCACGGGTAATTAAGGTAGAGCCGATGAACGTCGGCGATCCCATGCGTTATATCGGCGCAAACAAAGGTGGCATATCGTCGCTGTTTGCCAACTGTAATCGCGGTAAACAGTCTATTCGCGTTAATCTGAAAGAGCAGGCTGGCCAAGAACTTATTCGTGAGTTAGTGGCCGGTGTGGATATCTTTATTCATAACTTTCGACCCGGCGTCATGGACAAATTGAATCTTGGCAGTGAAGTGCTGCGCGAATTGAATCCTCGGTTAATTTACGCCGCGATCTCGGGATTTGGTAAAGAGGGGCCTTTGGGAAGCGCTCCCGCGTACGATCCAATTATTCAGGCTCATGCGGGATTAACGGCAACTCAGGGTAAAGGCGGTGAGCCTGCGTTTTTTAGAACTCTGATTTGCGACAAGATCACCGCTTATACTGCATGTCAGGCAGTGACATGTGCATTGTATGTGCGCGAAAAAACCGGCGTTGGTCAGCATATTGATCTGTCTATGCTCGATGCGGGGCTGTTTTTTGTTTTCCCTGATGGGTTTCAGAACCATACGTTGCTGGATGCCGACCACGAGCCCGGTCCATTTTTAATTGATCTACTGTATGAGTTAACCGCCACTAAGGATGGCGCAGTCACAATTTCTGCGGGCACGGATGAGATGCAAATGCGTTCGCTCATTGCCATAGGTATGGAGCATCTGCTCGCCGACGAGCGGTTTAATTCCTTTGAGAGGTTGGTTGCTAATCTAGAAGATTTTAAGTCATTAGTGGCTGCGGCTTATTTAGAATTCACCACGGACGAAATTATTGAAAAACTCAAGGCTGCTGATGTGCCTTGTGCGCGCTGTCTTGATCATGACGAGGTATTAGCTCAAGAACAGTTAGTGGCTAACGATTCAATCGCGGTATTTGATCACCCGATTATGGGCAGTATGCGGGTGGTTAAGTCACCGGCTCGCTTCGCCGGTGAGCGCCTTGAGCCGTCGCGTCCGAGTCCTGATCATGGAGAGCATACCGCAGAGGTGTTACGGGAATTTGCTGTTACTGAAGAGCGAATTTCGGCAATGAAGGAGCAGGGCGTCGTAGCGTAGGAGCAACGTTGCGGCGGTTTCGCGCCGCGCTGAGCAAGGATATTTTAGTGGTGCGCAGTGGACTGCGCGGGGTAATCGACCGAGGATTTTCGGTCTTGAGATTGTTGGGGGAGACAGAACGTGTTTGTAAAATATTTTGGTCTGCTTACGTTGGTGGCAGTGTTAGTGGGTTGTGCGGACGCCGGTGGTGAGGGCGATGCCGACGGCACGGATCTGCGGTATGAGGTTGAATTGCGCTGGACCAGCTTCGGCATTCCCCATGTAAAGGCGGATGATTGGGGCAGTCTTGGTTATGGCTTTGCCTACGCAACCGCCACTGACGCGGTATGTGTTATTGCTAAAGATGTACAGATGGTCAATGGAAATCTGTCTGCACATTTCGGTGGGGATGGCGGCAACCTGCAAAGCGATATTTTTCACAAAGCCATTCTTACTGACGCAAAACTCGCCGACTACGATGCGCAACAAAGCGAACGTGCCAAGCTGATGAACGCAGGCTACGCAGCGGGATATAACCGTTTTTTACAGGATCATCAGGACGCTTTGCCGCAAAGCTGTGCAGGTGCCGATTGGGTGCGGCCGATTGACGAAAGAGATCTGGTGCGTCTTGCTCTGGGTGTTGGTATTCGCTATGGCCTGGGGCGGTTCCAAAAGCAAATCGCCGATGCATCTCCTGATACCCAACTCGCAGAGTCAGCCGTGGCCGAATGGGGGTTGCCTACGGGTATCGGTAGCAATGCCGTAGCAATTGGGCGTGATCTAAGTGCCACAGGACGCGGTCTGTTGTTGGGGAACCCGCATTATCCGTGGCATGGCGCATCGCGGTTTCATATGATTCATCTTACCGTGCCAGGTGAGCTTGACGTGATGGGCGCCAGTTTGTTGACCACCAATAGAGTGGCGATTGGCTTTAATCAAGAGATTGCTTGGACTCATACGGTATCCACGGCCAAGCGCTTTACCCTATACCGCCTCAAGCTGAATCCGCAAAACCCCTACGAATATTTTTATGACGGCGATTATCGGCCGATTGAGCAACGTTCGGTAACGGTCACTGTGCTTGGTGATGACGGCCAACTGACAGCTGAGCAGCACCAAACTTACTTTACGCACTATGGACCGGTGGTTGAGTCGGAGGCCTTAGCATGGAAAGACGGTATCGCGTTCGCTATGCGTGATGCGGTGATCGATAATTACCTTACTGCTGAGACCTATGATGCGCTAGCTAAGGCAACGTCCACAGCGGATATCGAAGCGGCGATCAGTCAGCAAGGTGTGTATTGGACCAATACGATCGCGGCCGACCGAGATGGTAATGCCTTTTATGCAGATATTAGCGGTACGCCAAATATTGACGCAGCGCTGCTGCAGCGTTGTCAGATCAGTTTGCCCGAATCCATGAATTATCTGATTTTGCTGCGCGGTGATGACTCGAGTTGTGAATGGTACGACGACCCGAATACCCGGGTGGCGGGAACACTGCCGGCAGAAAAAATGCCGCGGGTTACGCGCTCAGACTATGTGTCTAACTCCAATGACAGCTATTGGTTGAGCAATCCGGACGCGCCGCTTGAGGGCTATTCACCGGTTATTGGCACAGAAGGTACGGCGCGTAGTTTACGCACTCGAGCCGGGCTGACCCAGCTGGCAGAATTGCGCGCGCAAAAGCAAACACTGGCCCTCGAAGACTTGCAGGGCATGCTATACAACCAGCGCAATTACGGTGCCGAGTTATTACTCGATGATGTATTGGAATTGTGCGCCGGCGATGGGGAATTAGCAGCCGTCTGTGCAGCGTTGCGGAGCTGGGATCGCACAATGCATATCGATGCTAAGGGCGGCCATGTTTGGCGGGAATTTTGGCGGGACGCACGACAGATTGATGGGCTGTATAGTGAAGATTTTGACTCGGCAGACCCTATCCGGACTCCGGCAGGCATTAATACGGCGAATGCTGAGGTGCGCGCCCAGGTGAGGCAAGCCTTGCTTGGTGCGGCTAAACGCTTATCTGATGCAAATATCGCGCTCGATGCTCCGCTGGCTTCGATTCAGTATGTCCAGCGTAATGGCGCCAATATCGCGATTCCGGGGGGNGAGGGCTGGGCCGGCATGTTCAGTATGATTCGGACCAATTTGCAGCCGAATAAGGGCTATGCGCGGGTTTTTCACGGTAACAGCTACATCCAGACCGTGGGTTGGGATGCCTCGGGNGCGGTTAAGGCCCAGGGGATGCTGACCTACAGCCAATCGCCAGAGCCTGATTCGCCGCATTATCAGGATTTGACCGAGCTGTACTCGGCGGGTAAGTGGATTGATTTGCCCTTTACCGAGGCCGAGATCAGCGCTGATCCGCGATTACGCACCCTGTTATTACGGGAATAGAGCAGCTGCAGTATTAATTCGCGGGGGAGTAGAACGATGCAAAGACTAATTTCAGGCGCTGATGCACCGTTTGAAATCTCTTGGGATAAGTTGGGTGTTGCGCACGTCTGGGCCGAGACGGTTGCCGACGCCTATCGGGGTATGGGCTATGCCGCCGGACACGAAAGGTTGTGGCAAATCCACCTCAGTTGCGCCTATGCCAACGGTGAGGCTGCGGCGTTGTTGGGCGAGCGTTTTGTCGCTCAAGATGCGTTGCAGAGAGCGTTCAATGTGCATGGATGTTCGACGCTTAGACCGGCAAGTCCGGGTGATTGGGTGGCTAGTGCTTATCTGGAAGGCCTCAACGCTTACGTCGGTTCGATGGATGAAATACCGCCAGAGTTTGCTCATGCGGGCGCCCAGCCACGGCTGTTTACCCTGGATGATATTGCCGCTCGGTACCGCTTTACTTCTTGGTTTCAGCAGAAAAGTTGGACTGAAAAAATACTGTTGGGACGCCTTATGGCGACTCATGGAGTGGACCACTTTCGTGATCATGTATTGCATCTGTCCGCAGACGATGTTGCGCAGATTCAGTTACTCGAAGAGCCTTTGCGAAGGATCGATCCGAAAATGGTTGAATTGGCTTATCCCGAAGTCAAGGTTCCAACTATTTCTGGCAGCAATAACTGGGCCGTGACCGGCGCGCGATCTGCTAGCGGCTATCCAATGTTGGCGACAGATCCGCATCAGCCCCATACTATTCCTAACACTTTTTTTTATGTGCATTTGCATGCTGGGGATTGGGATGCTTTTGGTGCGGCTTTTCCTGGCGTACCGTATTTCATGATGGGTTTTACCAATGAGTTGGCGTGGGGCCTGACCACCGGTTTCATTGACTGTTACGACGTTTTTGTCGAACAGGTCGAACACAATCAATACCGCACAGAAAGCGGCTGGCGATCGATCGAGCAAAGGAGCGAATCGATAGCGGTAAAAGACGCTGCGGCGCGTGAAGTGCAAATTCGTACCACGCAACACGGGGTATTGCTTGAACCGCTGATGCAGGAATTGGGCCGAATAGATACCCTGCCCACAGATTTTCAGACGAGTTTGTATTGGTCGTTGCGCGATGTACCCACGTCTGCCGGAGCACTCGCACTGTTACCCACCGCGCGTTCTGCGGAAGAATTTGGCGCGCTGTTATTTGAGAACGATGTTTGTCCACTGGCAAATAACATCATTTGCGTTGACAAGGCCAGTAACCTGCAGCGTTACATCGCAACCACTACCCCAGTGCGGCGCGGTGTTACCGGTTCCGTGCCATTGGCAGGCTGGCAGCAGGCACATGACTTTAGCCTCGCCACTGCAGCCGAGCTTGTTGTAGAGCGAAATCCGCAGGACGGCGTCAGTCTGACCGCAAACAATGACACCATGGGTGATGCTGGAGATTTTTACATCCATAATTTTCCGGTCCACAGTGCGCGCGCAGACCGCATTCGCGAATCGTTAGAACAAAAGGCGAAATTCAGCGTGACGGACTTTTGTCAGATGCAGCTCGACCTCACTGACCTTCGCGCGGCGCAGCTGCTCCCTGAGTTATTAGGTGTCTTACGCACAAGCCATGAGCCCGATGTGCAGCTTGCCGTACAGTTGCTCGAAGCCTGGGATCAACGCGCCACAGTCGAGTCCGGCGCGGCATGCCTGTACTACCCGTTTTTAGACCGATTTTGGCCGGGCAAATTCATGCGGGACGCTTTGCAGGACGATCTTATTCGGTTGTTACCTGCGGCGGCTCCCGGGCTTAACCGTTTTGATATTGCGAGTTTTACTCGGGCGGGATCGCCCTGGTTAGCTCATGGCGAATTATTGAGCAAAACCATTTGTGCAGAAATGAGCGAAGTTGTGAAGCGGGTGAAGAAAAGCCTTGGTGCCGATCCTCAGCAGTGGCGTTGGGGGGACCTGCATAAAATTACGTTCGCGCACCGGTTACACAAGCATGACCCTTGGCAGGCGATGCGCGTCGGTCCTGACGAGATCGGTGGCAGCGCGACGACGCTTGCGATGGCGATGCATATGGGGNCTGGGCCTGGTGTTGCGGATATTNACGANGGTGAAATCGCGTGNCGGGTGTTTCATGGACCGGCTTACCGGTTGGTAGTGGACTTGGGCGATACCAGCCAGGCACGTTTTGTCATTGCCGGGGGTAATGGCGGGCGCGCGGGTTCAGAGTTCGCCACCAATCACTATCCAGCTTGGTTAGCGGGGGACTACTTCACCCTAAAATTGCAGCAGCACGAGATTGACGTCAAACAGACATGGAGATTTGCCCCANCANGCTAGCANTAGCTCGGCGGTGGTTGTGCTGTGGTATCTGGCAACAGATCTCTTAACGATCATCTGGTGCAACGCCGNATTTTGTTGAGATATCTGCGGTTATTGGTTCTTCCCGGCCGCGCGGCGGGGTCGACCTTACGAATTTTGCCGATCTACTAGGGCGCTCAGCGTTTTCTCTTCGCCGGTTAGGCCCAACTGTGCATCAAGGACTTTGAGGCGCGCGCTAATTCGCTCAGCGGTGCCGCCAACAATTCGCGCGCGCAATCGGTGTGCGACCCAAGCGCCCGCTAGAGCCACGGCGCCCAAGGTGGCAAACATTAAGGCATAGCCGGCCGGTCCGGGGAAATTGTCTAGAATGAAGCCCCATAATAGATAAGCGAAGGAAGACGGCAGATAAATCATGAATGCGGCAACCGCGATTGCCGATCCGGAAAATCGCTGGGGCAGGCCCATTTCGCCAAAAGGCGCAAAATACAAGGCGCGCATGAAAAAGAATAATACCGAGAGCAAGATCATTAGGGTCATCGCGGCCCAAGCGCCACCGCCGCCTAGGGTCAGTGCTGTGGTTATAGCGGCGAGGATGGCTACCCCAAACAAACCTAAGCGCAGTCCACCGCTGGCTCCGCCCAAGTAGCGATCGGCGATAAAGCCGGCCGGTAAAGCCACGCCGATGCGACCCCCCGATGTAGAGACAATGCCAAATATGGAAATGGCCAATAATGGGAGGGCATGTAAATCCTGCAGGTAGGTTAGAAAAAACGGCATGGAGGTATAGGCCAGATANACGCTGAAGCCGGCAAAGCCNGCCAGCCAAACTTCTGGAAGCCGCAGCGTCATCGACATGCCTGCGAGCACTTCGCGATTGGCCGCTTGGCGGTTGCTGCCGGACTTTAATAAGGTTTCGGTAGGCAACATAAACCAAGCGACGATGCCAAGAATTATCATTATGGCTGCGTTAACCATAAAAGCGATTTCGAGTCCCAATAGGCTGTAGCCAAGGAATGCGTAGAGTCCGATGGTCAGGGTATTTTGCAGCAGTTCGATGCCTCCGCGCCCACCTTCTAGAAGGCCAAAAATTTTGCCTTGGTTGCTGTCCGAGGTGGATCTTCGGACACTGGACAATATCGCCGGCCAGAACGCGCCTTCGCACCATAACGACAGCATTACAAACAGAAAGCAGAGCGTGGCGAAGTCGTTGGTTTGGCCNAGAAAATAGGTCGTTATGCCGCCGAGCACCATGTTTACCGGAATTAATACGCGCGGCGAGAATCGATCTTGTGCCCAGGCTAAGGCCAAGTAAAAGACGTTGTGAACAATGCCGTAGATAGACATCAGCAGGCCGAATTGGGTTTTGGATATTTGCCACAGCTCTAACATCTGCGGCAGCAATGCGCCCTTCATGGCAAGTACGGAAAATGCGAATTGGGAACANAGCACCAAGACGATGAAATTCGTCACGACCCGATTGGATGAAAACAACGGTTGCCCGTCAGTGCCAAGGAACAATTTCATAGGATCCTCTGCGTTATGGGCTTTGAGTGTTTGCCGCGCTGTTAAGACGATGGCCGATCAGGCCTAAACCAACTAACGCGGTGCCGACGGCCATACCCGTGAAATTGGATGGTGGCGCAGCCAGTACCCAATTCAGTTGCGGTAATGCAATGGCCAGCCCTCCCAAAGCGATAAGCCAGCGAGTCCAGAGAATATCCAAGCGCCCAAACCCTGCGAGATACCCCTGCAGTCCGGCGCAAATAAGCCATGTGCCCAACAAAGCCTCTGCAAAAGCTTGCAGAGAAATGTACCAAGGGCTTTGCAAAATAAAGGCTCCATCGAGTACGAAAATAAAAGGAATGACGTAGATGACGCTGCCCATACGCATGGCCGCGAAACCGGTTTTTAGCGGATTAGATTCAGCTATGGACGCGGCCGCATAGGCCCCTAGCGCAACGGGTGGGGTGATGTAGGACAGCATCGCCCAGTACAAGATAAATAAATGCACACTCAAAGCGTCGAGGTTTTGGCTTACCAAGGCCGGCGCTAAGACGACGGCTAAAAATATATACGCAGCGGTCACGGTCATGCCAATGCCCAGTACGAAACTGGTAGCTGCGCCCATAAACAACAGCAGACCAATNTCGTCGCCGGCGAGACTCAGTAGGTCATTCACCAATGTGCCACTAAGTCCAGTCAGCGATAGCGAGCCGACGATCAGTCCAACGCCAGCGAGGACCACAACCAGCTCGATCAGCAACTTACCGACGGCGTACATCAGATCGACGAAGCCATTGATGTCTAAGCGGTGGACTCGAGAGAATTGATTCAGTACCAGTAGCGCTGCGGTTGCATAGTACGGCGCGATGGACTCGCGTTGCAGAAAGAGCAAAAGGAAAATCAGCAGCGCGAACGCGCCCAGATAGAACCATCCCTCAGCAATAGTCCTTCGTAAGTCGGGTATGTCTTCAGTGGCTAAGCCTGTGACATTTTCACGCCCTGCATAGGCATCGATTTGCAGGTATAGGCTGGCAAAGTACAGTACTGCTGGCAGTGCTGCGGCTACAGCGACATCGATGTATGCGATATCCAATAGCGTTGCCATAACGAAAGCAGTGGAACCCATGATTGGTGGCAATAATACGCCACCCGTAGAGGCGCAGGCCTCGACGCCGCCTGCAATATGGGGTGCCATGCCGGATTTGCGCATCGCTGGAATTGTCAGCTGCCCGGTGGTGAGCACATTGGTGACAACACTGCCGCTCATGGATCCCATCAAGCCACTGGATACTATGGCGACCTTTGCCGGCCCGCCGCGCTGACGACCCAGCAGTGCGAAAGCGAGGTTGAGGAAAAACTGACCGCCGCCACTGTGCTGCAATACGACACCGAAAACGACGAAACCAATGACCAAATCGGCGAAGGCGCGGAAGGGNAGGCCGAACACACTCTCGATGGAAAGAAAGTGATAAGAGGCCGTCTCTGCCCAGCTTGAAGGTAGGCCGTTTAATGGGCCCGGAAGATATTCAGTGATGACTGGCAGGATAGAAAAGGCTCCAGCGATAATGCACAGGGGCCATCCTGCTGCGCGCCTTAATGCTTCTAATATGATGATCCAGAGCGCCATGGCCCCGTAGACGGCAAATTCTGGAGCAGCGAATTCCCAGGCTTCATCCAGGGCTTGCTCGGCGGTGAAAAAAAAGCCGGCCAGTACNCCAATGCTGCCGATTATTAATGGCCAGTCGATCCAGGGCCTAGTTGGGAAAGTGAGCAATGCCCAGGGAGCTAACAGTGCTGCTAGGGCGTAAAAATATTGGGTTTCAATGCCGATAAGGCCCTGCAGCCATTGCTGATTGCCGAACAGGCGTAAAGTATCCATGGCGAGTATCAGCGCCAAGGTGGCGAGCATAGCTACCAGGGCGCGGATAGCAGGGTGTGGTGTTGCTTGCATACGGCTGAGTAAGGCTCGACGACTAACGCCAGATTGGATCAAAACCTGCAGCGTCTAGGGCCGCGGCACGACGAACCATCCATGCGGCGCTAAAATCATCTGGGTTCTCGGCTTGGTGGGCCTGCCATGCTGTTGCGAGCACGGTTTGTCGCTGAATCAATCGGGTGTTGTGCGCGTCGTCAGCATCACTCCAAACTCCAATTGCTTTGAAGTAGCGCACGGCGCCCTGATGAAATGGCACCACCCACTGAAAATTCTGTCTACCCATAGCCCAGCCGATGCTGCCCGGGTCGGCATTTTTGTATTCTTCGTAATGAAGGTGGATTGCCTTGGCTAAGTCGTGGACGAGCTGTTCGTCNTGGTCTGCCAGCGTTATTAACATTGGGTACGGATAGGTCGCGCCCTCGTGGGGATTGGCCTCAGAGATTGCTGCGCCCCGGGTTGCAATATGTTTCTGCATAAAAGGCACTATGTCGTCCATGCGTTGCCAGCAGCCTGCGTCATCGTGTGGTGCGGGTGGCCAGAAGATGCCTCGCGGTGAAGCCTCGAGCTTGCGCGTGGGGCCGGACACGGTGGTGGCATACGCGGCGTCGACTTGGCCATTTACGATACCGGTCCACATGGCGTTGTAGCCAGGAAAGTCCACGCGTTCTACATCGTCCCACGTTAATCCACCACAGGCGAGAAACGCCTCAGTAGTGACATTGAGGGCCGGCGCGCCGCGCACGAAAGGAACGCGTTTACCGCGCAAATCAGCGTAAGTCTTTATGCCCAAATCGTTGGCGACACCGAGTGCTTGGTTGCTGTCGCCGTGAGACGCCATAACCANGCGTAACGGCATAGGTCCCCAAGTTTTTCCAGCAAACTGAAATACCCCCTCTTGGCCAAAGTAGGTCGCCACACCGTTGGCAGAAAACTGCACCCGGCCGCGTTGGAGGGGCAACAGACGCGAGACGTCGTTCTTGCCCGGTAACACGCGTAGATTAACGTTGTAATTATCTTTAAGGGCTTTGCCGATGCCTACGGCTTGGTTATAGCCGGTGGTGCCAAGGTTGTAGGCACTCCATGACATGGTGCGGGGGAATTCTGGCTGGAAGTCCGGTTCCGCGCTTTGGGCTTGCATAAAGAAGCCGAGGAGCACGACTGCGGACAGTCGAGAGAAAATATCTAAATTCATTAAAACCCTTGCAGACCAGAGAAAAACCTAGCGTGGGTAGAACCACGCCTGCGGCAATGTAGGGTGTGCAAATGAGCGGGTCAAGGGATCAAGTGGACTAAGAATATAAAGCGAACTCAAACGGCTTTCGTGGTTAGAATTCGCGGCTGCTCCGCACGCCGCGTTAAATCGCAAAAGATCGGGCTGGATTGCGGGGCACAGAACTGTGCACTTCGACCTTTACCGGAATTGCGCAGATAATTTTTCCGAATTTGGGGACGCACAAGCATGGGTCGATTGCAGCGAGATCACAGTCCTGACACGACTCCAGTGAGTACCTTCGCTCAGGTGCTGTATCGGCATGGCGCATTGATGGGTTTTGTTGCCTTCGGGCTTTGGTTGATTCAAGGCGGCGCAGCCCTAGATGATGCGTTCTATGCGGTTGGGCAACGTCCAAGCCTGTTTTTGTTTGCCTTTTTGATTATTTTAGGTGGCTTTATTGGATACCTAAAATGGCGCCGGTACAATTTTTCGGGGAGCCAATGGTTATGGATCGGCTACCTGTTTTATATTTCGGTGGTGGAAGAAGTCGCGTTTCGGCTGTATCTGCCCGCTGCGCTTGAATCGCAATTTGGGTTGGTGGCGGCCGTAGTCANCAGTAATTTAATTTTCGGCCTGATTCATTACTTTACCTTGAGGTGGAAATTCAGCCACTGCGTGCTGACCGCATTAGGTGGAATAGGCCTGAGTCGGTTGTTGGCGCAATCTGGTGATCTAGGTCTGGTGATACTCGTTCATTTTGTTGCTACCTTTCTGAATACACCGAGGCCGCCAGAGGGATCTGTTCGTGTGGACTGAAATCCAGCAGGCGGTCGCAGAAAGAACATTAAGGTCAGTATGAACCGACGGGAATTTATCTTTAGCAGTGCGGCGTCGACTTTGCTCATAAGCGGTGGCTGCAGCGTGCCCCCAAACCCTCTGACGCCTGTGATAACTGCGCCCGCCGGTAAACTGCAAGGCCACGTGGTTGACGGGGTGCATCGGTTTTTAGGTATTCCCTATGCACAGCCACCGTTTGGAGAGCGGCGCTGGCGCGCTCCGGAGCGGCGCCCCTCTTGGTCAGGGGTCTTCCAAGCAGGCGCCTATGGTCAGATTTGTCCGCAGACCGGTGGACTCTTATCAAATGCCCTGCTCGAAGGCGAAGATTGCCTGAATCTTAATATCTGGACGCCTGATCCCAGTGCTCGAGATCTGCCTGTGATGGTTTGGGCTCATGGCGGTGGGCAGATATCCGGTAGTGGCGCTAATGAGCTTTATGATGGTGGTCATTTCGCTCGTGAGGGTGTGGTGTTGGTGACCTGCAATCGGCGCTTGGGCGCGGAGGGGTTTCTTTATTTGGAGGAGTTGTTTGGCGAAGGGGTTGGCCCCGGCAATCTTGGCATGCAAGATTTGATTTGTGTATTGCAGTGGGTCGCCGACAACATCCAGGCCTTTGGCGGTAATCCGAATAACGTGACCTTGTTCGGTGAATCTGGCGGTGCTGCGGCGACTCAAGCGACTATCGCAACACCTGGCAGCGCGGGTTTGGTGGACAAAGCTATTTTACAGAGCGGCGGGCATGCGGTGCAGCGACCTGCCACGGCAACGGCAATCGCACGCCATGTGACGGAGCAACTGAACGTCCCAGCTGGTGACCTAGATGCGCTACGTCAGGTGCCTTGGCAGAGCATTGTAGATTTATATCCCGCTCTTGAAACCCGCACTGAGTGGGCTCAGCCGCAGATATATTTGCCCGTGCTCAATTCGCATATGCCCACTCACCCGGTGGATGCAGCCCATTCTGGGCTAGGCTTGAACATTGATTATTTGATTGGCAGTTGTCGCGATGAAGCGAACTTATTCTCTCTATTTATGGATCTTGAGGGCAGTCAATTTGATCGTCGAGCGCAGCAGGTGGTCGCCGCCGCCGGTGCGAGTTGGCCTGATGTTTTGCGTCGCTATGCACAATTGCGTCCGGAGTTGAATAAGCAGGAGTGTTTCAACGCCGCCGTTGGTGATATGTGGTTTCGGGTACCGAGCTTGCGCATTGCTGATGGGCATCAGCGACAGTCCGGCCGCAACACATTTGTGTATCTGTTTGAGTGGTCCTCGCCGTTGATTGGCGCAGCACACGCTCTGGATTTAATGGTATTTGGAAACGGTCTAGCGTTTTCATTTCTGGCCGGCTTGAAAGATTATGACAAGACCGCTGAATTTATGCGCAAGGCTTGGGTCGCATTTGCTGAATCAGGAAAGCCCGATGTGGCTGGGCAATCTTGGCCGGCTTACACAGATCAACAAGCTACTTTGAGCATTAACCAGACGCCGTCGTTGCACGCTGAGTCCTATCGGCAGCTGTTCCCAATGCTCGAGCCAGTCATCGGTGCGAATTGGCGGGCTGCAGGTTTGTAGGGGTAACTGCTGAGCACGGGCTGAAGTCAATTATTCGGCCAGCAGAATCCGTTTAGCTTGTTGATAAGCGTCTGCTGCGCGGCCTTCAATTTGTTGCTCGGTACAACTGCCCAAAGGATGCTTCAGGAGCGCGAACGAATAGTCTGGCAAACCGAGCATGCGGGCGATGTTTCTTGCGGTAACCTCAAAAGGTGTTGTGCACAATACCACTGCGGGCTTGCCAAATTGTTCGTAGATGATGCCGTCATGCAAACTGCACGTTGAGCAGGATCCTCAGTCACCGTTGGCGGTAATCAGAAAGTCGCTGCGCGCGGCTAAGTCAGCAATAACGCCATCCTCTGCTGGAGCGCTCGCGTTGGTTTTAAAGATCATGTCGCTAACAATTTCGCACTGATCATGGCGGCGGAAAAGTTCGGCAGTTTTTAAGAGTAGGGGGCGTGCGTTGGCTTTGCCGTTGCATAGCAAGCCAATGCGCATGTTCTGAAGCGACGTCAGTCGTGGCGCGAGTTGATGGTTTTGAGTCGGACTCGGTGCGCTGGGGTCTATTAATTGCATAGTTTATTCCTGACCTCGGGTGGGTGTATTCGTGCTTAACAATCGATGCAAACGCCGATGGCCTCGCTTTGCATCATTGATGCGCGGGTGCGGCTCCATGATGGAATGAAAGATGAATGACCGCCAGCATCGCCGCCGCCGACGACCAACAAGATGTCGTCCCCGCTCAAGCCGCGATGACAATCCTCGCGCGCCTGCAGTGCGTATTCTCTTGGGCTGAATTTACCGATGCGGCGCAAAGTTGCTTCGCTGCGTAGCGCATGCTCGAATAAAAATTCTCGGGTGTCGGACTTGCTGAAGTTGCTATTGGCAACAATCTCGGCGTGTTCTGGAGACAAAACTACGGCGCTCTGGCCGATACTTATACAGCCGCAATTGGCCATGGCATCGGCAATAGTTTCCAGCACTGCCTCGGCGGTCTGGCCGCCATGGTTTTCAACGTTGACGAAACCGCCCCCAGCGAACACGGTAACGGAGCTTATTTCAGCTGGATATCCCAGCTCTTGGTTAAGGCATTGCCAGGGTGTCTTGTCTGCCCGCTCGGCAATACAAAAGCTGTATTTTCCAGGATTACCTTGGGTAGATTTATCTGCAATGCCGGGTGTCATTCGAAAGATATTTAGAATGATCAGTCGCACGGCACGACCAATGGTTGCGTTAGCGCGGTTGCCTGGGCCAAATAGATTCACCCCGGCATTCATGCCGATGTCATCAACAATGGGGCCGCTAACCACAAGCAGTGGGGCCGAGCCGCCAGTGCTCGCGGTACTGCCGTGGAAGTTGAAGGGCTTTTTCGCCATGGCCTCAAATGCGGCGACCACCACCGGAAAGTACTCGGGCAAACATCCGGCCATAACAGCATTTACCGCAGCCCCGTGCAGGGTCAAATCGATTTGTGTGGCAGGGTGATGCGCGATCACTGTTTCTGGAGGGCGGCCCTCCATCTGCAGCATGGCCTCAACGCGGCTGGCCTCAGGTGGCACCACCGGTAAGCCATCGGTCCAGCCTTGCTCGTAGCAGTAATCGATGGCATCCAGCACATCGTTTGCGACCTCGTGTTTTTTGGTTGCTCCGTTCATAGACCCTCGGTTCACCCTATCAGTTTGTGGCGCGCGTTAAACACAGCATAACTAAGTTTATGAAACTTCGGTAATTGGCGAAGGTTGGCGGTGCAGTGCCGATTAAGCGTGAGGGATGGTTGTAGCTGCGCCCTATTTGCGCGGTAAATTTCGTGGACGAAAATCAGCAAGCTACGGGATACTATTGCGCCCTGTTGACGAGAAAAATCGGCCACTCTAGGCACGTGGGCTTGAAAGTGGGCGCAAAGCGAAAAAAAGATAAAGTAAGGAGCTAAGCAATGACCGAGTTCGTGCGCACGGCAGAGGAAAATTTTCAAAATTTGCAGGACTTTAACTACGCGCCTAATTATCACTTTTGGCAAGACTTACGCATGCACTACGTGGACGAGGGTCCGAAAGACGCNCCCGTCATGCTGCTCATGCATGGCATGCCAACTTGGTCCTATCTCTATCGCGATGTGATTCCTGGTTTAGTAGCGGCAGGGTATCGGTGCATAGCGCCGGACCATCTAGGCTTTGGCCGTTCNGATAAGCCCACTGATCTGCACTGGTACACNGTNGCACGCCATACCGAAGTGCTCACCTCNCTCATTGTTGACCTAGATCTAAACAACATTTCGTTGGTCTGTCAGGACTGGGGTGGGCCTACTGGCTTGGCCCAGGCAGCGATGATGCCGGAACGCTTTGACCACTTAGTTATAATGAACACGTGGCTGCACCATCCAGAATANGAGTACTCCGAGGGAATTCGGCGTTGGAACGCCGGCTGGCAGCAGGGCGGTAATTTTGATCGACCAGAGCCAGACTTGGGGTTAATGATGGTGATGTCTGCTGGACTGATGTCGCGGGAACAATACGTCCCGGCATTTATGCAGGGCGAAGATCCACAATTAAGTGGCGCAGCGGCGGCGATGTATCAGGGTTTTGCTGCGCCTTATAAAGGGCTTCCGGATGCCGGATATAACGGTTTCCGGCGCTTTCCTTTATCCATTCCACTAGACAGCTACCATAACGGCAATGCGGCTGCCCAGACCATGCACTACAAAACACTTTTGCAATGGAACAAAAGCTGTCATTTCATTTGGGGATGCACAGATGACGTCTTCATTGAGGATTGGGGCCGCCAATGGGCGCAACAGATGAATGCGCCCTTTGATGCCATTCCTGATGCGGGGCATTTCCCGCAAAATACCCACGGCGAGCGGCTTGTTGAANTGATATTGCANGGCCGGAGCCAGTGAGCGATAGGGCTGCGTTAAGAGTGCCGGATTGGCTTGAGTCCAAGGCGCTGATCAACGGTGCTTGGGAACCCGCCCGTGACGGCAGTTGCTTCGATGTAGTGAATCCAGCTAATCAGCAGGTCATTGCTCAGGTCGCCAATTGCGGTGCTGTTGAGACTGCGGCTGCGATCGAGGCTGCCAGCGCTGCGCAAGTGGATTGGGCGAAGCGGCCAGCGAAGGAAAAGGCATATTTGCTGCGTTGCTGGTTTGATTTGGTGATGGCGCAACAGGAGCCGTTAGCGCAATTGTTGACGCTTGAACAGGGTAAGCCACTGGCGGAGGCCAGAGCGGAAATTGCCTACGGCGCCAGTTATATCGAATGGTTCGGGGAAGAAGCCAAGCGTATTTACGGTGACACGATTCCACAGCCAAGCGCTGACAAACGGATTATCACACTCAAGCAACCCATTGGCGTTGTCGCGTGCATCACGCCATGGAATTTCCCCAACGCCATGCTCGCGCGCAAAATTGCTCCAGCGTTGGCTGCGGGGTGCACAGTGGTATGCAAGCCTGCGAATGAAACACCCCTGTCTGCGTTGGCCCTTGCGCATCTTGCAATGCAGGCGGGCATTCCGGCTGGTGTGATTAATGTGCTTTGCGGTAAAACAGAAGAGATTGGACAGACACTTACTGGCAGCACTCAGGTGCGCAAGCTGACCTTCACGGGCTCTACTCGGGTGGGCAAAATGTTAGCTGCGGATTGCGCCGCGACGATGAAACGCACGACTATGGAATTGGGTGGTAACGCGCCTTTTATTGTTTTCGCCGATGCGGATTTAGATGCGGCGGTAGCTGGGGCGGTGGCGTCGAAATATCGCAATGCCGGGCAGACCTGCGTTTGTGCCAATCGAATTCTGGTCGAAGACGAAATTTACGATACCTTTGCAGAGCGGCTGGCGAGCAGTGCGCAGGCATTCAAGTTGGGTGACGGTCATGACGAAGCGGTCACGATGGGACCGCTAATTCATCAGGGTGCAGCTGAAAAAGTAGTTGATCTAGTAGACGATGCGTTGGCCGAGGGCGCGCTGGTTCGGCAGGGATGTGGGATTTCGGATTTGGGTTCGGGTTATGTGGAGCCAGGGGTGCTGATCGATGTGACTCCGCAAATGCGCATTGCCCAAGAGGAGATTTTTGGNCCTGTGGCGCCGTTGNTGCGTTTCCATACAGAAGCGCAAGCCGTACAACAGGCCAACGCGACCCAAGCGGGTTTGGCGGCGTATTTTTATACCACTAATGCGGCGCGTATGGTGCGGGTGGCCGAAGCACTGGAATACGGTATTGTCGGCATCAATGAAGGCATCGTATCGAATGAAATGGCGCCGTTCGGTGGGGTCAAAGAATCAGGTAATGGTCGCGAGGGGTCCCGTTATGGGTTGGATGATTATCTGGAAATTAAATATCTCTGTATCGGGGGTATAAAGCCA
Source organism: Gammaproteobacteria bacterium (assembly GCA_002704325.1). Taxonomy (GTDB): domain Bacteria; phylum Pseudomonadota; class Gammaproteobacteria; order Pseudomonadales; family Azotimanducaceae; genus UBA4421. Next base: position 18,021 of record PAFJ01000039.1, read on the forward strand.
GATTAAGTGCCGCTAAGCGGCGGGCTTTAGTTAAGGGGAAAGGTAAATGAATATCGGGTTTGCTCCGCATTATGAAACATTCCGCGACGAGGTGCGCAGGTTCCTTGATGATAACTTAACGGATGATCTTCGTGACGCGCAGCGGTTGTGCCCCGGTATATTTTTGGACTACGAGCACAACATTGTTTGGCACCGCATTCTGCATCAACAAGGCTGGATTGCGCCCAGTTGGCCTCAAGAATACGGCGGTACCGGATGGGATTTAATTCAGCGTTATATTTGGTCCATAGAAAAAGCTCAGGCGCATGCACCAGATACAGCGCCGATGGGATTGGGTATGTGCGGACCGATGCTGATTGGTTGTGGGTCCAAGGCGCAGCAACAGCAATATCTGCCGCGTATTCTTTCTGGCGAGGATTATTGGTGTCAGGGCTATTCGGAGCCTGGCTCTGGATCCGATTTGGCGAGCCTTAAACTGCGTGCGGCGACTGATGGCGATGATTTTGTTTTAAATGGCAGCAAAATATGGACGTCCCATGCCCATTACGCCAACAAAATGTTTTTACTTGTGCGCAGCGATGATGGCGGTAAACCNCAAGAAGGCATTACGTTTTTACTGATGGATATGCACAGCCCGGGNGTTCGAGTTGAGCCCATTGTGTTTGCGTCTGGCAGCCACGAAGTAAATCAGGTGTTTTTTGACGATGTGCGGGTGCCGAAAGTTAATATTGTCGGCGAGGAAAATAAGGGCTGGCAGGTAGCGAAGTATCTGTTGGAGTTNGAACGTGGCGGCTCTACGGGCGGTAATGCCGCGCGTAAAGTGGCGTTGCAACGGGTACGTAAACTGGCTGAGTCTACCGCTTTAGATGCAGGCACGGTTGCGGAAGATCCTGCCTTCAAGCGTCAGTTGGAAGAAGCTGAAGTGCAGCTAGAAGCAATTCAATATACCGAATTCAGGCTCATGGCGTCGCTGTCGAAAGGCCAGAACCCGGGGCCTGAATCATCGGTAATGAAGGCGCTATCGGCCAAAATGCAACAGCAAATCAGTGAATTGGCGGTCATTGCTACTGGTCACTATGCTGGGGTTCACCAACCGGAGGCGCGTACTGTAGGCAGCAATGCAGCCATGATCGGCCCAGATGCGGGTGCGATGGCGTTTACCAATTACTTCAACTTTCGGGCCAGCTCCATCGCTGGTGGCAGCGACGAAGTTCAGCGAAATATCATGGCTAAGTTGGTGCTTGGGCTATGAATCATCCTTTCAGTGCAGGTGCGATCGCTGATGCTGAAGCTTTAGTGGCGCAGATGACATTGGCGGAAAAAGCCGACTTTTGTTCGGGCCAGGATTTTTGGCACTTGGCAGAGTTGCCGCGTTTGGGCATCGACAAAATAATGGTCACGGATGGCCCGCACGGACTGCGCAAACAGGCGGAGCAGGCGGACCACCTTGGCGCGCATCGCAGTGTTGCGGCCACATGCTTTCCTACGGCATCAGCATTGGCCTGTTCCTGGGATTTGGCTCTGATTGAGCGTGTCGGTGAAGCGTTGGGTGAAACCTGCGTGGACGAGGATGTGAGTGTGCTACTGGGTCCGGGGCTCAACATCAAGCGCAATCCGCTTTGCGGAAGAAATTTTGAATATTTCTCTGAGGACCCGTTCTTGAACGGACATATTGCGGGCAGTTTAGTTCGGGGGATTCAGTCGCAGGGTGTTGGCGCTTGCTTAAAGCACTTTGCGGTAAATAACCAAGAACGTGGGCGCATGTACATGGATGCTGTGGTCGACGACCGCACCCTGCGGGAGATTTACCTTAAGGGCTTTGAAATTGCTGTTAAAACCTCCAAGCCGTGGACGGTNATGTGTGCATACAACCGTCTAAATGGGATCTATTGCAGTGAACATGACTGGCTATTGAATACGGTGCTGCGTGAAGAATGGGGCTTTGATGGCTTGGTAATGACGGATTGGGGTGCCGCCAATGATCGTGTGCTTGGCGTCAAGAGTGGGCTTGACTTAGAAATGCCCAACAGCGGCGGTATTACGGATAAGTTGGTCGCGGCCGCGGTCGGCGCAGGAGAACTCGACGAAGGGGCGTTAGATAGGGTTGTCATACGAAACGTGGCGCTGAGTTTATCGGCGAAAGATCGACAGACGCCATCGATTGCTGCGGACCCCGTTAGCCAGCATAAACTGGCTCGAGAGACCGCTGCCCAATGTTGTGTATTGCTGAAGAATGATGAGCAAATCTTGCCGCTCTCAGCGACACAGCCGCTTGCTTTAATAGGCGCTTTTGCAGAAAAACCGCGCTTTCAGGGCGCGGGCAGCTCTCAAGTGCGGCCGACTCAGGTCGATACTCTGGTGGCAGCGTTGGCAGAGTACACAGAGGCGGTAACTTATGCGGCCGGTTATGACCCGATCCATAGCGAGCCTGATCAGGGCCTGATTGACGAAGCAGTCAGGGCCGCCAGTGCCGCAGAAGTGGCAGTGGTTTTTGCGGGATTGCCGGGAATATATGAATCGGAAGGCTTTGATCGCGAGCACATGTGCTTACCGCCGCAACATGATGCTTTAATCCGGGCCGTGGCTGCGGCTAATCCGCGCATAGTCGTCGTGCTGGCTAATGGTGCCCCGGTGGAAATGCCTTGGGTGGATGAGGTTGGCGCAATATTAGAAGGCTATCTTGGTGGCCAAGCTGCCGGTGGCGCTATTGCTGATGTATTAATGGGTGTGCGCAATCCCAGCGGCAAGCTGGCTGAAACCTTTGCGGAACAACTATCGGATATACCGTCACAGCCCTGGTTCCCGGGTGAGCATCGACAGATGCAATATCGCGAAGGTTTGTACGTTGGTTATCGTTATTTTGATACTGCACGCAGATCTGTGTTGTTCCCTTTTGGGCATGGTCTAAGCTACAGCCACTTCGATTTGCCACAAGTGATCTTGTCGAACGATACACTCACCGCACAGCGCTCGGTTAAGTTAACGGTAGAGGTAAAAAATACTGGGTCGATGGCGGGTGCTGAAGTCGTTCAGGTCTACCGGCACTGCAAGAACAGCTTAGTGCATCGTCCCGACCAAGAGCTGTGCGGCTTTGCAAAACTGCACCTAGAAGCAGGTGCTGGCGGGTCTGTAGAAATCCAGTTATTGCCCGACAGCTTTCAAATATTCGATCACGGAACGCAAAATTGGATTTTAGAATCCGGCCCAGTGGAGTTACGCATTGGCGTATCCAGTCGAGATATCCGGCTGACTAAAATGCTCAACATAGCCTCTGTTGACGTGCCCAGTGCCCTCGCTGCCGGCGTGCCTTGGCCAGAATTTTTGCCTGCAGATGCGGGGCAGGGATTGGCCGTCTCAGACTTTGCATTTGCGCAAATGCTCAACAGGTCAGTGCCTGCGCCCGAGGCGTTGCGCCCCTTTCACCGTAATTCTTCTGTACGCGAAATAGGCACTACATGGTTGGGTGCGAAAATTCAGGCCAAATTTGCGGACGCTTTTTTAGGCGGAATGGGGTTGGAGAAAGCCGATCCGACAACGCGTAAAATGTTCACAGAGATGGCCGAAAATATGCCATTGAGGGCGATCGCGTTATTTCAGCGCGGCAAGATCAGCTTTGACCAGATCGATTGCCTTTTGGCGTTATTGAATGGCCATTACTTAGTGGCTATCCGGCAAGCTTGGGGCCTTTGGCGAGGGCGCGAGAGTAACTAAATTCGTTGTAATAATAATCTTTGCGGGGAGCAAACTATGTCTGCACATAACTATGCGGTTTCACCAGCTGATGGCCCAATAGCGGTAACCGGCGCCAGTGGCTATATCGGTTCTTGGATTGTTCAAGACTGCATGGAACAAGGGTACGAGGTGCGAGCGTGTGTCCGTGATGCCAGCAATCCTGCCAAGACGGCGCACTTGCTGGATCTTAATCATGACGGTATGCGCGGGCACGTATCATTGTACGAGGCCGACCTATTTAAGCCCGGCAGCTATAACGAGGCGTTTAAGGGTTGCGCGGCGGTTATTCATGCGGGAGCGACAGTGGGTTTTAACCGAGAATCTCCCCAAGAAGTTTATGATGGTTGCTTCAAGGAAAATGCTCATGTGATCGAGTCGGTAAAGCGCTCTGGTAGCGTTAAGCGATTTGTTTTTACCTCCTCTTTCGCCGCAGTAGGTCATCCGCGCCCTGAAGGATACGTCTTTACCGAAAAAGATTGGTGTGGAGACAATGTAGAAGCCTACAAGGGCCGTTGGAGCGAGGAGCAAATCGCGAAAGATCGNGACATCGCTTATGCCATGGCTAAAGCGAATACCGAAAAGCTCATTTATGCCGAAGCTGAGGCCACAGGCGTTTTTGAGGCACTCGCTATTTTACCCTTGCACGTCATTGGACCGCTGATTGCGAGCAACAATGACCAACCCTGGAGTTGGCAAAATCACATAAGGCGGATGATGCAGGGCAAACCCTACAAGGGCGGGCGTGAAGGCCGTATGTTGTGGAACTGTGTGGATGTGCGCGACGTCGCGCGTGCTCATCGTCTATGTATGGAAACCACCGTTGGCGGCAATGGCAGCCGCTATATTTTGTCGGCGGCGGATCGAGGTGGCGAGTTGTTCACCTGGCAATTACAAGCATTGCTGGAATCCTTGTACCCAATGGTGGACGACATTGGTGGCGAGCCCATGCATGGGGAANGTGGTGATGTCCCAGCGAAACCGACCTACGACGCGCCGCGAGCCTATTGTCTGCTGGCCAAGCAGGAGCTGGGTCTGGAAACCTTCGACTTAGAAACCACCGTCAGAGATACCGTGGATTCATACTATGCAGTTGGCTTATTGGGCGACGAAACAAGCTGATCAGTTCAGCTGTTGATCTGCAATCCAGTTACCATGGGCGCCGTAGGGCACAGGGTAGGGCAACTCGATACTGGCCACTGGCGCCGCAGAAAAATTGTCGGCTTCGATGATCACGAGTTTGGATTTATTGTTGTGCTCGTTATGCACAAGNCACAAGATCCATCCGTCGTTCTCGGCGTTCGAGGACGGCACCGGAGCATAGACGGGCTCGGCGCCACGGGTGCCGTTGCCGAGATTGTGCTCGTTGCACTGGCCGCTGATTAAGTCGTATTGGTAGAGCTTGGGGCCATACACCGGTTCTTCACTGTTGCCCTCGCCATCCAGCGCCATGAGGTAGCCAAATTGGCTGGCTTTGCCAACGAATTTATCGTTGACCCGGCCAAAGTCGCCCGGGCGGTCGTCGACTTTTTCTTCCGTAACTTGGCCAGTAGCCAGATTGATTTGCCAGCGATGTAGGCGTGACACTTCGGAGAAGTCGCCGGAGTCTGTGCCGAATGCTGAGTCTTGCTTGGAGACGAATAAGNTAATGACATCACCTTGTTCCCAAGCGTTAACCTGATGAAAGACGTAGCACGGGTTGATTTCAAACCAGCGAATATCGTTTGCACTGCCGGTTCGCGGCATAACGCCGAGACGCGCCTGATTTTCGCGCTTGAAGCGAAACGGTATACCGCTGGCCAGAAGATCCAGATCGAAGGCTAAGGGCAGATCCATGAAAATCACGTAATTTTCGGTGATGTTGAAGTCGTGCATCATTACCATTTCAGGCAATTCGATGCCCTCAAGCTGCTTTAGCTTGCCGTCAGCGCCGATGCGAATGTATTGGAGGAATGGTTGCTGAAACGAAAAGTAGCTAAACGCCAATAACTCGCCAGTAACAGGACAAACCTTTGGGTGCGCGGTCATCGAACAGGGTAGCGCGTCATCAAAATTTTCACAGCCAACGGTGTTGAGTTCGCTGTCAATTGCCCAAGGCCAATGGGCTTCCTCGAGGCATAATATTTTTTTGTTGTGGGCCATCACATGGGTATTGCCCTTGCCGCGTCGCAGATCGCCAAGGCCGCCCATGGGGTCTGTCAGTGGATCGGTAATGTCCGGAGTTTGCACGAAGCGGTTGCGGTACCACTCGGCGCTGCCGTTGCTGAGACGAATGCCATGCACCATGCCATCGCCGAGAAACCAGTGATCCCCAGTGCCTGACGCTGGATTAGGTCCAGTACGTAGATATACGCCGTTCAGCTCGGGTGGAATAGTGCCTTCAATTTTCAGTTCTGTGGACGTTCGCTCTTGCTGCGTTGGCGCCCAATTGCCCCGCAAGAACCAAGCCCCGCTTTGGTCATTCATGCTCGCTCCCCAACGATTTTGAGAGAGCATACTGAGGCGATATGCTCGAGAATGCCAGCAGCTAATGCGGTGCTACATTATGGGCCTGTGGTTACAAATCCCCCAGATCACAGCCGCGTTGCTGCAGGATAGGTTTTAGCTCTCGATAGGCGGCCGGTGTTTTGCTCAACGGAATATGTGGGTAAAGGTGATGCACGATGTGGTACTGCATACCTAAAGATAATAGGTTACCCAGACGGCTTTTGAAGGCGCGGGTGTCTTTATAGCGCCCGCGGCCATTGCCGGGGTGGTGGGGTGCCCAGCTTAAATAGTACTGGATATAAGTCAGCCCAATGTGTCTTGGTAGCCACCACAGCAGTGCCGCTTCCAGTGCGTAGCCACTCCACGCCATGCCGATTAAAAACCCAAGGTGCACAACGCTATAAACCAGCGCGTCGATGAGTTCATGATCTTTGCCGCGCCGTTGCAACGCATCAGCATAGCTCTGGTTCGCGTCCGATCCCGATTGCCGGGATTGGATGCTCTTAAGTAAAAAAGCGAAACCACTCGGCGCATGTACCGGATAATCGGGATCCAGTTGCGGATCGTTAGTATGGGCGTGGTGCTCCATATGGGTGTCGCGGAGGACTCGATATGGCTGGACTAAAGGGATAACTGAGATATGGCCGACTAATTCGTTTAGCCACCGTAAGGGTTGACCACGGCGGGCAATAATATTGTGTTGCGCTTCGTGGGAGGGCAGGTAACAAAGACTGACGTTTAGCGATGCGATAATGAAGCCAAGCCATAGCGGGATGATGTCAAAAAGTACCAGCGGCCATAGGGATAGCCAAACGGCTAAATTGGAGAAAGCCCATGCCACAGCTCCCCAAGGCACCATGCGCATGTATTTGGCTGCGATTTGGCGCTCTGCCGAATCTAGCGCGTCTACATTGGCAGGGCTTGAATATTGGATTTCGCTCATGGCTTTATCCAAAACCACGAGCCGCGTAGCTGTGCTGACAAGCCTAAAGCACCGCCAACGATAAAACCGATCCATAGCGGATTTATACCCGCTGTAGGCAAACCAAGTGCGGTTATTGATTGGGCGAGTAAGGGTGCTAAAAATGCTAACCCAAAGACCATTGGTGAAAACAATAAGCCGAACAATTTCATAGCGTTGATACCTTCATCGCAGAGTGTCGTAGGGTAGTATAGGGTCAGAGGCGAAGGCTGGCCATAATGCCAGATCAGGTCTTAGCGGGGGCAGAAAATGAGGGTGCTTGCATCGCGTTGGTTTCGAGCGTTGGCGATTTTCGCTTTNTTNNTGGTGTTGCTGGGCATAAACATCAACCGAGTCGTCGTGTTCATAGACAAGCGGTATTTTGAGCCTACT
>PAFJ01000040.1 GCA_002704325.1 Gammaproteobacteria bacterium
AAATACGGAGCGGAAGTAGCGCTTGGAACGGTCGAGATAATGCAATACAAGGATTATCTGAGTGGCTTATCGCCGCCGGTGAGCCTTAATCTCACCAATATGAGCCCACTAAAAGGAGAATCGATCTGTGCCATCGATCCGCAGGTGGTTTTTAGCTGCGTAGATAACTGGTTTGGTGGCGCGCCCCGCTCCTTGGCAGCAGTAAGTGAGAACCGGATTTATAGTGCGACAGAAGAAGTTGTGCTTAAAAAATTACGAATTGTTGTATATGCCGCTCTCCTGGAAGCTTGGGCGCCTGCGCTCAGGATTCAGTGTGAGTTTGTGCGGGCTGAGACAAATCCTTTGCTGGCTAATATTGCTGGTGACACGGAACTGGTTGTTGTTAATCGTTTTAGAGTTGGAAATAACAGCGATGTTGAGGGCGCAATGGATGTAATCGGTGCAATAGACATTGTGCACCCTTATGAAAGCATCAAGCTGGTCCGAGGGTCTTTAGCCAAGACAATTGCTCCCAAACGGGTGGAAAATCGTTTGGAGAAAGAGTGGACAGATAAATTGGCGGGGTCTTTAGACGAGGTATTGTTTGAGGCGGTGGTCAATGCCGGGGAATTGCCGATGTCTTTGGAAAAATTAAATGGCTTGAAAATCGGTGACGTGATCTCGCTGCAGGATCTGGGGCGATCAGAATTGTGCGTAAATGGATTGCCGATATACCAAGTCGAGATAGGCAGCCGGGGTGATAATGCCGCGGTTAAAATAGTAGCAAGTACCATGGCTGGGGCCACTAATGAGTGAAAATGTTGAAGAGCCAACACAACCTGTAGAAGAAGCCAGTGGCTCCCTAGGTGAGGGGTCCATAGACCAAGACCTTATTCGTTCGATTCCCGTCACGCTCACCGTTGAGCTCGGGTCGGCGAAGCTAAAACTGAAAGACCTTTTGCGGTTAGCGCAGGGTAGCGTTTTGGAGTTGGATACTGCGGCTGGCGAAATGTTGGACCTCAAGGTGAACGGCACGGTAATTGCCAAGGGCGAAGTCGTCACCGTAGGCGATCAACTTGGTTTGACGGTAGTCGAAATAGTGTCGCCAATGGAACGGATCAAGCCTGTATAAACCGTGGACGGTTTTAACCCCATCATGGGCCTGCTGGCGTTCTTATTCGTCATCGGGTTATTGCTGCTGACCTTATGGTTTTTGAAAAGCAAAACCGCGTTAGGCGGGAGCAGTGGCAAAACGAATATGCGCATAGTCGATACGCTGCGTATCGACCCCAAGAACCGAGTATGCGTGCTGGATTATGGAGATCGGCGGTTGCTGTTGGGCATTAGCTCCAGCGCGATAACCTTACTGGATGCGCAGAATTTAGACGCAACAGAAATTGCTGGCGAAGNCGGCGAGGCCGCGCNTAACAAGNCAGCGTTTAAACAACAGCTGGGCGCCTTGCTGAAGCAGCGCAAAGACTAGATTANGGCTTANTTAATAGCCCATTGAGCGTTGTGTTGATGCGTTTGGATCCTGCGGCGGTACCCAACCAAACGGCCATTTGATTTTTCACTTTAATTAGACCGGCGGCGGAGCAGACGCCGCCNTTGGATGCGAGCCANTCAAAAAAGCGTTGCTCGCGTTTTGCCGGATGATGCGTGCTNAGGGACTGCAACTGCAATTCGCGCAGGTCGCAGCGTGGCGGCGCAGCGCTTAGGTCTGTTGGTTGATTCGTGGGCTCAGCAGCCACAACTTTTACGCTGGCCGGCGGCCCCACCTCGGTCGTTTTAGTGGTTACGGCACACTGGCTTCGGGTTTGGTGCTGTGACCGGTGCTTTTTTTGCTAAAGGTGGCGGCGCGGGAACGGCTGCGCTGGCATTGGAGTAGCTGCTGCTAATGGCAGGCCGCAAAATGTCCAGTTGCTCGTTAATCCGTCGACGATATTCCAATACCACTGCTGGTTCGGTAGGGGCGCGGGCGAGGGCGCTGGGNCCGATTCGATAGGCGGCGAGAGCGGTCTGTTTATTGCCCTTATAGCGATCTGTGAGTTCGCGAAGGTAACGGCCGCCTGCGTCAACATTAGTACAGGGGTCAAATAGCGCCGTNCGNGTCCGTATACCCAAATGGGCTGCGGTCTGCGGCCATTTAATCTGCATCAGCCCAAGCGCATTAGCCGATGACACGGCCTTAGGATTTAAGCTGCTTTCGACAATGGCAATGGCGGTCAGCCAGTCGCTGTCCAAATTATAGGTTTTGGCGGTGGACTCAAAACATTCTCGATAGGGCAGATTATTGCCGNCTTGGTTAGCGACGGCGCTATTTGTTGCCAGTAGTGTCAGGACAACGCCGCCTTGCAGCGCCCGGCTTATGCATTGTCGGAACTTTGACAATGTCCCTGGGTTACCCGTGAATAAGCCGGAGGATCGCCATAACTCATTGAATTTTATAAAGTAATATTTTGGCACTTTTCTTGCTAATTCAGTCTTCAAAAGGCGCGCTGCGTCAACAAGAACAGGATCAGCATGCAAAATGTGACACCNAATTTGGCAATTTCAGCATCAACTGATGCTGGTCGTGCGCGTAACAGTCAAAGATTGTTGGGCGTAACGCTGGCGTCTTTGGCGCTGTTTCTGCTTCCCCTTACTGCGTCGGCTGAGGCAATTCCTGCGCTAAATATTCTCGAAGTTAGCGATGACGGCACTGAGTATAGCTTGTCTTTACAGCTGCTGCTGTTAATGACGGTACTGGCGCTGTTGCCGTCGATTCTGATTTTAATGACCTCGTTTACCCGCATCATTATCGTTCTGTCGTTGCTGCGGCAGGCGCTAGGCACCGCNCAGACACCACCGAACCAAGTACTCATCGGCATCGCTTTGTTCCTGTCGCTGTTCATCATGGCGCCGGTTCTGGAGAATGTATACGAAGACGCGTTTATGCCTGTGCAAGACGGCGAGATTTCATTTATGCAAGGAATCGAAAACGCGCGTATTCCGCTGCAAGAATTCATGGTGGCTCAGACCCGCGAACAAGATGTGCTGATGTTCATGGAGATGGCAGAGCAACCTGCGGTTGAGAAGCCCGAAGACATTCCGTTTACCGTGCTGATGCCAGCGTTTATTACTTCTGAGCTCAAAACGGCGTTCACCATTGGATTCTTAATCTATATCCCTTTCATCATCATCGACTTGGTCGTGGCCAGCGTATTGATGTCCATGGGTATGATGATGTTGTCGCCAATGATGATTTCACTGCCGTTTAAGCTGCTGCTTTTCGTGCTGGTGGATGGCTGGGGACTCGTTACCAGCTCCTTAGTTGCNACGTTCTTGCGTTAGGGGCTGTCATGGATACTGCAACAGTCATGGACATTGCGATTGAGTCGCTAACGGTTACCACTCTAGTCGCAGCACCGATACTGGCGGCTGCGCTACTTTCAGGTTTGCTGGTCGGGGTGATCCAGGCGGCCACATCGATTCAGGAGATGACCCTGAGTTTTATTCCCAAGTTAGCGGTGATGATGATTGCCGTGGCGCTATTCGGCGAGTGGCAGTTGGCCATTATGATGGAATATTTCCAGACTATTTTTGAACGTGTTCGCGTTCTGAACGGGTGACACGGTTATGAATCTGGCGATGATCCAACTCGTTGAAATGGTCCACCAGTTCATGTGGCCCTTTGTTCGCGTGTCAGCATTATTGCTCACCGCACCAATCTTTGGTGCCACTGCGCTCAATGTGCGGTTGCGTGTGGCGATGGGCGCAGCACTAACCATTCTTATTTTTCCTACCGTCGAGGTGCCAGACATTGATCCATTTACGTTTGCCGCGCTTACTAAGATGCTTCATGAGATTGCGGTGGGTGCGTTAATGGGCCTCACCCTGCAAGTTGTTGCCGCTGCGGTGATTTTGTCCGGTCAAGTCGTATCAGGCGGGATGGGCTTGGGTATGGCGAACATGATTGATCCGAATCTAGGTAACGTCCCCACACTCGCGAACTTTTTATTAGTGATTGGATTGCTGGCCTTTTTNAGTCTTGGCGGCCATCTTGTGCTNATCTCGGTCTTAGTCGACAGCTATCGCTTTATTCCTATTGGCGAGGGGTTNTTTGCAACCAATGCCATATCTGGGTTTATAGATTGGTCCTCACAAATGTTTATTGGNGCGGTATCTCTGGTTTTGCCGGTATTACTCGGCCTGCTTATGGTCAATGTCTGTCTTGGNGTCATTTCCAAGGCCTCTCCCAGTCTGAATGTTTTTGCGGTGGGTTTTCCNGCACTTATTCCTATTGGCCTTGTCCTAATGACATTAACGCTAAGCTTCTACTACAGCCGTTTNGAACTGCTGTGGTACGACGGCTTTCGATATTTACAAGCTTCGTTATTTGCCTAGGTATTCGGTATGGCTGAAGAACAAGATCAAGACGACAAAACCGAAGACCCCACCGCGCGCCGGATGGAAAAGGCCCGCGAAGACGGCCAGGTGTTGCGCTCTCAAGACGCAAGCACAGCGGCAGTAACGCTCGGGGTCATCGCGACGTTGTATTACGGTGGATTTTGGTTTGCACCCAAGCTCGTTGAGCTGTTTAAGAGTGCCCTGATTATAGAGCCCGGAGTGGTTTTTGCCGCCGATCAGAGCGTTGGGCGCTTCGGTGCGTTGTTTGTCGAAAGCTTCTTTATTCTCACACCGTTGTTTTTGATTGCGATTGCTCTGGCGGTAGGTACGGCGTCGGCACTTGGTGGATTTGTATTCTCTGGCAAGGCGGCGGCGCCAAAATTGAGCAAACTGAACCCAATAAAAGGCTTGGCACGGATATTTGGTTTACGTGCCGTCGTCGAGTTGAGCAAAGCGCTGTTGAAATTTTCAGCGGTTGCGGTGTTTGCCGGTACCTTTTTGTATTTCAATCTCGAACATTTCTTTAATTACGCGCGCTTTGACACCAATGCTGGCATCTTTGCCAGCATCGACTTGGTGCTGATGGGCGCCACGATTACCTGTCTTGCGTTGCTGCTGATTGCTGCGATCGACGTGCCTTATCAGAAATATGAGTTCATAAAGAAACTCAAGATGACCAAAAAAGAGGTACGCGATGAAATGAAGGACGTCGAGGGCCAACCCGAAGTCCGGCAAAAGATCCGCCAGAAACAGCGTGAAATAGCTGAACAGCGCATGCTGGATGAGGTGCCGAATGCGGACGTTATTGTGACCAATCCCCAACACTTCGCGGTAGCTCTGGTCTACGAAATGGACAAAGAGGATGCCCCCCGAGTTGTCGCCAAAGGCAAGGGGTTTATGGCGCTGAAAATTCGCGAATTAGCGAGCGACCANGACGTGGAAATTTTTGAAGCACCACCGCTTGCTAGAGCGCTGTACTTCACGACCGAAATTGGGTCGCACATACCGGCAGATCTGTTTTATGCAGTCGCCCAGGTCATTGCTTATGTCTATGGCTTGAATGCGATGACTAAGGGGGCGGAAAAAGCGCCGAGGCCAAGGCCGAGAGTACCAAAGGCATTTAATTTTGATGAATTTGGTCGCGCTGCGGCGCGATCACAGAGCGGACAATAGGGAGATCATGATGATTCCAAAGCGAGATAACCAAGAGCGGCCCGGAGTAGGCGACTTTACGATCGAGCATGAACAAGCTCGGCGCCAAGTTGCTGCAGCGCTGCAGGTCAGTGGTAGTACCGTGATCGTCGCATCCGAACGGCCCGGGCTCACAGCCTACTATGTGGCGCGAATACTCGAACAATTGAGCGCCTTAGAGCGTAATTTGGCGCCGAAGATTCGCCAACTTCCCGCGGATCGTGATGGCATTCTCGACGTGCTCAACGAGCGTTTGGCAAATGTTGACTTAGACAACGTGGCGGACGCGCGCGTAGCGCCTAAGCATCGCGCCCGAGAAATATGGGTATACGAGAGCTTAACTTCTTTTAAGGCCGATGGTGTTTGCTTTGGCGCGAAGATTATTCGTCAGTTCCACGCCGCCGGCATCAGCCTGCTGGTTTCGGTTACCCCTGGCGAAACCAATGCCGCAGCGCTGAAAAAACTCCTGCACAGCTGCAAGGCTCAGCGCTGGGATTTCGGGTCGCCAACGCAAAAACAGTGTGATGACGCTATGGCGTTAGCCGCAGGAACCCCGAGCTTTGGCGCGGTACAAGGGGTAATCAGAGATATGGGCATGATGGCCAATTTGCAGACGCCTCCAGAGGTTCTGGATTTTCCCAANGCCACAGCCCACGGAGCGCCGAGCATGGATACGGATTTTGATGTCCGACAGTTGCTAAAAGCGCAACGTAAACAAAATAAGAGTCGACGATCCCTGCCTGTTTCGGCCGCTCCAGACGAGCAGCCGAAAAAGCTTTTTGTATTGTTTCAGTTGGTTGCTGGGATCGTATTTATGGGAGTCGTTGTGAGCCTGCAGTTCGATCTGCTTCCGAGGATATCTGACAACCCTGAGCCTGGGGTGGCGGTGGCGACTGTATCGGCCATAGATCAAGTCGCTGAAGCGGATAACGCGGCCGTCGTGGCAGCAACGGAAATGACTCCGATAAAAGAAACCGCGGCGCAAGCTGCAGTGGCGCAAAGCGAGGATCTCTCTGAAGTAGCGGCGACCGAAACCATAACCATCGCAAGCACTACGCCAGTGGTAGTCAACGATGCGGACCTTATGGGCCTTTTTGCCGATCCTGAACCGATTGGTTTGGCGCAACAGGTTCGTGAGGATATACCGACAGTTGCATCAGCAGCAGTTGTTCAGCCGCCGGCAGTGGCAGCGGCAAAAAAACACGTCGGCATTTTCGTGCAACATGGCTCTTTCGCGCAATTGCAGGGCGCGTTGCTCATGCAAAATAACTTAACAGAAGAGGTGTTAACGAGCGTCTATGTTAAGGGCACCAACCCCAAACGGTTTGTGGTGGTCAGCGGCCCGTTTGCGGATCGCCAGATTGCCAAGAATACCCTGATTAGCGGCTCGGACGCGTTTTTGGTGCCTGCACATGCAGTCGGCGAAGAAGTGATGTCGCTGAGTGGTCTGTAGTTTAGGAGGTCCGCATGTTTGAAAAATTATTAAGCAAGTTTAAAAAGGATAAAAAGGATAAAAAGGCGCCCAAGGCCGCGCCGGCCAAAGTATCTCCTGAGGAAGCGCTGGATGCGATTGCTAGCGAGCCCAGNAACGGCGCTGTTGATGCGAGCGAGAGCAGTTCGACGGCGCCCCCAGCAGATACGGCGTCCGCAGCGACAAATGGCAACGGGAAGCCGCGCGTCGATGTGATTGATGCGATGGGCAATAGCGTTGCCGATATGGTGACAAACATTGCGCAGCAGTTGTCGGCTTCGACAGACCAGCTGTCCAAGTCACGGCGCTATACGAACTTCGCGTTTATCCTGTTGGGCGTTACCTTGGTAAGCACGGCGATTTATTTGGGGCTATTTACGTGGCAAATGTCCTCGCGACTGACGCAAGTAGACGAGACGCTAAATATGCTGGCCGAACAAGCGGGTGATCAAGACAACTCGAACGCCCTCGTTGAAGAAATGCGCGGCGAAATAACAGCCTTGCTGCAGGGCCAAGTCGAGATGATCGAAAACGCCGGCGACAGCGCAACCGGTGCTGGTGCTGTGAGCTCTGAGCAACTGCGCGGACTTAGCCAAAGTTTGGAGGCCTTGTTGCAGAATCAGGCGGCTACCGACGCTCGCCTCGCAACTTTGGGTCAATCGTTGAAAAATTTGGATGGCTCTGGGAACAAAAAGGTTCAATCCTTGCTTGAAGATTTAGAGCAAAAAGTCCAGGACCTTTATCTTATCGAACAAGCGCGAATCGCGCGGGAGCTGCAACGTCTGCGCGAAGATGCAGCGAGTGAATGACGCTTAACTAGAATATGGTCCCGTGAAGCAGCTAGACTAGCGCTTCACAGCGGCGCACTTGCGCTCGCGAATGACATCTTCGTCACTGCGCGATGGCGATGCGATCAATGGGATCTAGCGTTTGGATATAACCCACATTATCGACGGGCTTAATGACCCTCAGCGGGCGGCTGTTTCTGCTCCATTGGGCAATTCGTTAGTCGTTGCCGGTGCTGGCAGCGGGAAAACTCGTGTCCTTGTCCACCGTATTGCTTGGTTGGTCGAAGTCGAGGGCATTTCTCCACACAGCATTCTTGCAGTTACATTTACCAATAAGGCAGCGGCAGAATTGCGCGCGCGTACTGAAAGCTTGCTTGATATGTCGGCTCGGGCCATGTGGGTGGGGACCTTTCACAGTCTGGCGCATCGATTGCTGCGTATGCATTGGTCTGAGGCCAAGTTACCGCAGAATTTCCAGATCCTAGACAGCGACGATCAAATTCGTTTGCTTAAACGCATTATGAAAACCTTGGATATTGATGAAAAAAAATGGCCGGCAAGACAGGCCGCTTGGTTCATCAATGGTCAGAAAGATGAAGGGCGTCGAGCGCATCANGTACCGAACGGCGATGACCTGTTTCAGATGACTCATAAACGGATTTATCAAGGCTACGAAGAAGTCTGCGATCAGGGTGGGCTGGTAGATTTTGCCGAACTGCTGCTGCGCAGCCACGAACTTTGGCTGAATGACCCTGCTTTGTTGCAACATTATCAGCAGCGCTTCAGCCATCTTCTGGTGGACGAGTTTCAAGATACCAATACGATCCAGTACGCATGGTTGCGGGTATTGGCGGGTAACCAATCACGCATCATGGCGGTCGGTGACGACGACCAGTCAATCTACGGTTGGCGTGGTGCAAAGATTGAAAACATTCACAATTTTTCCGCGCACTTTGCTGACGTGCAGACCATTCGTTTAGAACAAAACTACCGTTCNACCAAGAACATCCTTGATGCGGCGAATGGCTTAATCCAGCAAAACAGCGATAGATTNGGCAAAGAACTCTGGTCNGCAGGTGGAGAAGGCGAGCCAATAAAAGTCTACGCGGGCTTTAATGACCTCGACGAGGCGCGATTTATTGTTGAGCGGATCGAGCAATGGTTAGAGGGCGGCGGTAGCGCTGACGAAGTCGCCGTACTATATCGGTCCAACGCGCAATCTCGGGTTATTGAGGAGGCGCTGCTGCGCGCCAATATCGCTTACCAGATCTATGGCGGCCAACGGTTTTTTGAACGCGCTGAAATAAAAAACGCCTTGGCTTATATGCGATTGATCGAGGATCGACATTCTGACCCCGCTTTTGAGCGAGTAGTGAACACGCCGCCGCGTGGCATTGGTGATAAAAGTATTGAAAGTATTCGACAGTTGGCGCGGTCGCGCCAAATGTCTATGTGGACTGCCGCCAAGGCGGGCATCAGTGAAGGCGTGTTCCCAGCCCGAGTGCAAAAAACTGTAAGCGTATTCATACAGCTCATAGATGATCTGGCGGAAGCGGTAGCCTCTATGACCCTCGAGGCGCTGGCCGAGCATGTGGTGGATGTCAGCGGTCTAATGACTTTTCATAGTCAAGAACGTGGCGAGCGCGGGCTCGCGCGGAAAGAAAACCTGCAAGAATTGGTCGCCGCCTGTGGCCAATTTGCTGGTGATTTAGTGTTTCCGTTTGAAGACAGTGATCGAGCTGAGGTGAGCGTGCTGCAGGAGTTTCTTGATCAAATGACGCTAGACGCGGGTGATCGTCAGGCGGCTGAGGGCCCCAGTGTGCAAATGATGACCCTGCATTCGGCAAAAGGCCTTGAATTTCCTTTGGTGTTTTTGGGCGGGTTGGAAGAAGGCTTGTTCCCGCACCGGATGTCTGCAGACGAACCGGGCCGAATGGAAGAGGAACGGCGACTAGCTTACGTTGGGGTCACCCGGGCGATGCGCGAATTGTATTTAACCTACGCAGAAACTCGTCGCTTGCACGGCCAAGACAGTTATAACCGGCCAAGCAGATTTTTACGCGAGATTCCCCAAGCTCTGCTGCAGGAGATTCGCGTGAGTGGGCGTGGCCAGCTGCAATTTAGTGCAGCCGCATCGAGTTCTGCTGCAGGGCCGTCTGGCTTGCTGTCGGATACGCCCGGCGTTAATGGGTTAGCGATGGGTCAGCGGGTATTGCATGGCAAGTACGGCGAGGGCGTGGTGTTGCAGTTTGAGGGTGCAGGCGAACGCGCTAAAGTGCAGGTCAACTTTGCTGAGGGTGCGAAATGGCTGATGGTCAGCTACGCGAATTTACAGATATTGGATACATGAGGGTTGGGTTATGAAGCGCAGTAATTTGCTATGGCGGTGGCTCAGTCTTGGGCTAGTTTTAGCGCTTATGGGTTGTGGCGTTGAGCCGTCGGGTAGTGCCGGGGCGGGCGAGCAGGCTGAGACTAAGGTATACCGTTGGAAACTTATCACCACATGGCCGAAAAATTTACCTGGTCTGGGGGTTGCACCAGAACGACTCGCTGAGCATTTACGCAAGATGAGTAATGGCCGGTTAGACATTAAGGTCTATGGGGCCGGGGAACTCGTTGGTGCGTTTGAAATCTTTGATGCGGTGTCTCAGGGCACCGCAGAGATGGGCCATGGTGCCGCCTACTATTGGCGCGGCAAATTGCCCGCTGCTCAAATGTTTGCCACGGTACCGTTCGGTATGAACGCCCAAGAAATGAATGGTTGGCTGCATCATGGTGGCGGCTTGGAGTTATGGCGAGAGTTGTATGCGCCTTTTAACCTGGTACCGTTTGCGGCCGGTAATTCAGGTGTGCAAATGGCAGGTTGGTTTAATAAAGAAATTAACTCGTTAGCAGACNTGCAGGGTTTGAAAATGCGCATCCCCGGGCTTGGCGGCGAAGTGCTGGCGCGGGCAGGTGGCGTGCCGGTGGCGCTTCCGGGATCTGAAGTTTATACCGCGTTACAGACCGGCGTGATTGACGCCACTGAGTGGGTAGGCCCCTANAATGATCTCGCCNTGTCCTTACATACGGCTGCCAAGTATTACTACTATCCCGGTTGGCACGAGCCAGGCCCAACACTTGAAGCTTTTGTTAACCAAGATGCGTGGGATTCGCTACCGCCGGATCTGCAAGAAATGATTACTGTGGCGACCCGGGCGATTAACGAAGACATGCTNAGCGAATTTACCGCGCGTAACAACGCAGCACTGGTAACGCTGATCGAAGAGCATGGCGTGGAGTTACGTGAATTGCCCGGGGATGTTATGCAGCGGCTGAAAAC
The DNA here is from genome assembly GCA_002704325.1 of Gammaproteobacteria bacterium. Lineage (GTDB taxonomy): Bacteria > Pseudomonadota > Gammaproteobacteria > Pseudomonadales > Azotimanducaceae > UBA4421. The sequence continues at coordinate 11,141 of PAFJ01000040.1, forward strand.
GATATCAGGTGAGGTTGTAGCGGAGTCTGCACAACATGATGAGTTGTCGAAACGTATTTACGCCTCGTATATGGCCTATGCAAAGGCGGTTAGGAGCTATCACGAGATCAGTGAACAGGCGTATCTGAACGCGCGTTGAAGGGCTAACTATGGAGCTCAAGAATACGGCTTACGAAGTCGAGCAAAGAGTTGCGACGATATGGCTTGATCGCCCCCACCGCATGAATGCTTGGACTGGGCGGCTGCATACGGAATACCGATATTTACTGCAGCGCGCGAATGACGATACTGGGGTGGGCGCAATTGTCATCACCGGGCGTGGCCGCGGGTTTTGCGTTGGCGGAGATTCTGAGGCCCTAACGGGCCACAGCAAGCGCGGCANCTACGACGCCGGCACGCCCCAAGACATCGCCAAGCCAGGCTATGGCGTCAATGGGAACTTCGATGCCGCCTTTGCCTATCACTTTGGATTATCCAAGCCGGTGATTGCGGCAGTGAATGGCCCCGCGGCTGGAGTTGGATTGGCGCTGGCTTGTTTTGCCGACATTCGGTTTGCCGTGCCGGGCATTAAGTTCACCACTGCGCATGGCAAGCTTAACTTGCCGGCCGAATACGGTTTGTCATGGATGTTGCCGCGCATTGTTGGATTAGGTCGTGCTAACGACCTGTTGTTGACCAGTCGAATTTTCTATTCAGAGGAAGCAGAGCGTATTGGCTTTATAAATCAGTTGTTTGCTGCCGAAGATTTATTGGCCGCAAGTCAAAGCTATGCGCGCGATTTAATAACGACCGTCGCACCAGAGTCATTGCGTCAGACTCGTTGGCAGGTATACCAAGACTTACACGGCGATGTCGCGTCTTCTGTTGATACGTCGGAGCAGTTGCTGGACGCGATGATGCGTGAGGACGATTACCGCGAAGGGGTAAAAGCCTTTATTGAAAAGCGTCCGCCGCAGTGGCCATCGCTGGAGAAAACCTAGACTCTAGCCATAGATCATTTGCGGTAGCCACGTCGTNAGGGCAGGCCAGATCAGCAAAAGTATCAGTAAGAGCAATTGCAGTACGATGAACGGCACGACCCCGGCATAAATTTCTGTGGTTGCAACGCTGCTGGGCGCAACGCCGCGCAGATAGAACAGCGCGAAGCCGAATGGCGGTGTAAGAAATGAGGTTTGCAGATTCACAGCGATCAGCACCCCCAGCCAAATAGGGTCCACGCCCATAGCCATTAGTGCGGGGCCAACAATAGGCACGACGACGAAGGTGATCTCGATAAAGTCGAGAATGAACCCCAGCAAAAAGATTACCAGCATGACGATGGCAAGCGCTCCCCACATGCCGCCGGGCATATTGTTAAAAGTGCTTTGTACGATCTCATCACCGCCGAAGCCACGAAAAACCAGAGAAAAAATCGATGCGCCGATGAGGATAAAGAACACCATGGCGGTGGTGGACATACTGGCTGCGCAGGTCGCGCGGAGGGTATCGACAGTTAATCGNCCGTAGGCCGCAGCGAGTATNAGGGCGCCCATAGCCCCCACNCCNGCGGCTTCGGTAGGTGTGGCATAGCCNGCGATGATGGAGCCAAGGACTGCGATAATGAGCAACAATGGCGGNAATAGAGCGCTGAGTATTGANGGTAAGGCGACAGCCTTGGTTTTAGGACGTTCGGGCATGGCGGCCGGAGTAAATACCGCGCGCAGTATTAAGTAGAGTAAATACAGCACCACCAGTAATAAACCCGGAATCAACGAGCCGGCGAAGAGGTCGCCAACCGATACGGACTTAGGCGCAAAGATGCCCATATTTAACTGCGCTTGTTGATAAGCGTTGGAGAGCACGTCGCCGAGCAAGACAAGAGCGATGGATGGCGGGATGATTTGGCCTAGCGTGCCTGTCGCTGCGATGGTGCCGGTAGCTAAGCTTGGCTGATAACCGCGCTGTAGCATGATGGGCAAGGACATCATTCCCATAGTGACAACGGTCGCGCCGACAATACCAGTGCTGGCGGCCATCAGCATACCTACAAGCACAACGGTTATCGCCAAGCCGCCGCGGAAATGGCCTAATAACTCAGAAAGGTTGGTGAGCAAGTTTTCGGCGATTTTGGTTTTTTCTAATAACACCCCCATGAACACGAACAGCGGCACTGCGATCAGTGTCTGGTTGGTGACAACGCCAAATAACCGACCCGGAATGAAGCCGAGGTCGCTCGGATTAAAGGTGCCGGCCCAGATGCCTAAACCCGCGAATATGATGGCCACGCCCGCCAGCGTGATTGCTACGGGATAGCCCGCGAGCAGCACCAAAAAGGTCACTAAGAACAGGATGAACGGAATCAGCTCTGGACTCATTGGTCTGAATCCAGAAGTTGTCGAGTTAGGCGCGCGCAGCTAGCTGTACCTTGCAAAATAAGTAAAACCGCGCTGATCGGCAGTAGCGTCTTAAGAATAAATACCGCTGGAATGCCACCGACCTCTGATGAGCCTTCCAGCACCCGCCAGCTGGCACTGACGTAAGGCAGGCTGGTGGTGAGGATAAGCAAGGCCATTGGCAGTAAAAAAGCGCAGTGGCCGACCAGGTTGATCAGTTGTTGTCGCTTAGCGGTTAATTGACTGTAGACAATGTCGACTCGTACGTGGCTGTCTTGAGCAACTCCGAACGCCAGCGCCAGCATAAAAAACAGCCCATGCAGATACATGACAGACTCTTGCAAAAAAATGGCACCGGTGTCGAACGCATAACGCAACACCACGACCACAACCGTCGCGACCACCATCAGTAACACGAGCCAGCGTAGCGGCCTTGCGATCCAGTCGCCGAGTCGCTCCAGCTGCTCTAGCCAACGGCCGATCGTTTTCATCCGATCCATTTACCCACAAGTAGCTCCAATAGGGTCCCGGCCAATAAGCATACGCCCACCCAAATGTTGCTGCGAAAAGCCTCAAAGCACCGATCTCGTTGCCGGTCGCGAATCAGCCAATGTTGATAACCGAATAGGCCGACCATCAGCATTAAACCTACGAAATACAAGTGCTGGTAACCTAGGTTAATGCCCAGCAAAAGAAATCCTAGCCACGCGCCGCCCTGCAACAGGCCGATCATCAGTCGGTCGAGGTCGCCGAAGAGTATTGCGGTGCTTTTGACGCCGATTTTTAGGTCGTCGTCGCGATCGACCATGGCGTATTCCGTATCATAGGCGACGATCCACAAAAGACTGGCAACGAACATGAGCCACGCCGTGCTGGGCACGGTGGCTTGTTGGGCCGACCACGCCATGGGGATACCCCAGCTAAATGCAGCCCCCAACACGACTTGCGGAAGATGGGTCCAACGTTTCATAAACGGATACAAGACGGCGAGACCGAGGCCGCCGATGGCCAATAGTTGCGTATCACGATTGAGAAAAAGCACCAATGCGCCGGCACCGGCAACGAGTCCAAAAAATAGCCACAGGGCATTGCGGGGGGCGATTGCGCCGGTAGCCAGAGGCCGTTGCTTGGTGCGTTTAACATGGCCGTCGACATCTCGATCCGCGTAGTCGTTGATAACGCAGCCCGCACTGCGCATGGCAAATGTGCCGAGGGTAAAGATCAATAGCAGTGACAAAGGCGGCAGTTGCCCAGCGGCCATGCAAAGGGCCGCCAGAGTTGGCCACAACAGCAANAGGGTGCCGACNGGGCGATCTAGGCGCATTAAGGCGAGGTAGTCTTTCACGAGTTATCTAGAACCTAGAGCAAAAGCTTCGAGTGCGCTGATGTTAGTTTCAAAATACGCCCGTAGCCAGTAGGACTCAGCGTTGCTTTTTCGCGATCCGCGCAGTAGCTTACGGCGCTTCAGTGATTTGGGATTACGAGCGCCGAATGAAAAAGTGGCAATGCATAGTGTGTGGATGGATTTATGATGAAGAGGAAGGGTGCGAAGAAGAAGGCATTCCACCCGGTACTGCATGGGCTGACGTTCCGGAAGATTTTGTATGTCCAGAGTGTGGCGTCGGCAAAGCTGATTTTGAAATGATTGAAATTGACTGACGTTCAACGACGTTACCGCGCGTTGATGCCGCACTAATAACCACCAAGATTGAGAGTCCCATGAGCCTGACGAAGAAAATCCTTATCGGCATGACCCTGGGTTTAGCGTTAGGGGTGCTGTTTCAAGTTACTGATCTTGTNTCAAATGCTTTTATCGACAGCTATGTGCTTAACGGAGCGATCGACGCTGGCGGCAAAATTTTTGTCACGTTGCTAAAAATGATGGTCGTGCCCTTGGTCTTTGTGTCCCTTGTGTGTGGTGCAAGAAGTTTGGGCGCAACCGGCAGCGTGGGTCGATTGGGTGGCAAGACAATTGGTTTATATCTGCTCACAACCGCATTAGCGGTTTCCTTTGCATTGATGCTGGCATTGATTGTCGACCCGGGTTTGAGTGCCAGCGACGACAACAGCGCGGCGCTGACATTTGATGCCTATCAGGCGAAAGAAGCCCCCAGCGTCAAAGACACCCTCATCAACATTTTTCCAGCTAATCCTATTCAGGCGATGGCGGAGGGAAGCATGCTGCAAGTCATCGTGTTTGCACTGCTCTTAGGCTTGGCATTGAGTCGAGCGGGCGCGGCGGGAGATCGCATTGCCGATTTTTTTGCCGATCTCAATCAAGTAATGATGAAGCTCATAACCATGGTGATTCAACTCACACCCTATGGTGTGTTTTGTCTAATGGTGAAGCTTGGCGCGACAGTCGGCTGGGTAGAGATAGGCAAGGTATTGGCGTACTTTTTAACCGTTGCCAGCGCGTTAATCCTGCACGGGCTCATCGTTTATCCATCTCTGCTGAAAGTGCTAACGGGCATTAACCCCCTGATGTTTCTGCGCAAAATGCGCGAGCCGATGCTGGTCGCCTTTTCCACGTCATCGAGCGGCGCAACGCTGCCGGTTACGTTGCGTACCGTTGAGCATCGGATTGGCGTCAATAACAATGTGGCGGCATTTGCCGTGCCGCTTGGTGCCACCATCAACATGGATGGCACCGCAATCATGCAGGGCGTTGCTACGGTATTCATTGCCCAATTCTTCGGTTATCAACTAGGTGTTGACGCCTTATTGATGGTGGTCCTAACGGCTACGTTGGCATCGATAGGTACAGCTGCTGTGCCTGGAGTTGGGTTGATCACCCTCACCTTGGTGCTTGATCAGGTCGGTTTGCCGGTTGAGGGTATAGGCCTAATCATCGGCGTAGACCGGTTGTTAGACATGTTGCGTACTGTGGTAAATGTTACCGGCGATGGCACGGTGGCCACGATTGTTGCTAAGACCGAAGGCCAATTGGATTTGGAAACTTTGCAGAATCCTACTGCCGGAGCAGTTGCGGAGACTTAAGTGGAGCCATGTCAGACGTTTAGATGTCGATCATCGGCAGGCGCCCACATTTCAAGTAACTGNTGTAACTCCTTCCCAGCGGCTGAATGCTCGTGCGCCGCCATGAGCGCCTCGCTGCGCTGAATAACCCTAGGCATTAGATGCGCATGAACGGATAGATCGGCGATGCGAAAGCTCTCCTCACCAGCTTGGCGCGTGCCCAAAATATCGCCCGGGCCGCGAAGCTTTAGATCCTGCTCTGCCAGATAAAACCCATCTTGGCTTTCGCGCATGGCATTCAGACGATGTTTGGCGGCTTCGCTCAAGCCTGGTTTAAACAGCAAAAAACAACGACTGGCCAACGTACCGCGGCCGACCCGACCGCGTAGTTGATGCAATTGCGCGAGCCCCAAACGCTCCGCGTTTTCAATGATCATCTGGGTGGCATTAGGTACGTCCACTCCGACTTCTACGACGGTGGTTGCCACGAGGAGGTCGATTTCGTGGCGTTTGAAAGCCTGCATTAGTGCGACTTTTTCGTCGCCCTTCATGCGTCCGTGCAGTAGCGCAATACGTTGCTCCGGCAGAGCCTGGATCAGTGCTGCTAAGGTACTCTCGGCGGACTGCGCATCTATTTCGTCAGAGTCCTCGATCAATGTACACACCCAGAATGCTTGTTGCCGCGCTTGCAGGACGCGGTACAAACGCTCCACTATCTTTGCGCGATTGTCTTGGGACACGGTATGCGTGTTAATGGGTTGGCGACCTTTTGGAAGTTCGTCGATTATCGACACATCCATGTCAGCGTATAAGGTCATGGTCAGGGTGCGAGGAATGGGTGTCGCGGTCATGACAAGCTGATGCGGGTGGCCACCCTTGCCCTGCAGTGACATACGTTGGTGCACGCCGAATCGATGTTGTTCATCGATGATCACCAGCACCAAACGATGGAATACGACCCGTTCTTGAAATAGTGCGTGAGTGCCGATGACTACTTGGGCCGCACCGTCTGAGACTTGTGCAAGTCCTTCGCGCTGTTGCTTTGCGGACATTTGCCCGGTCAGCAACGTACACTGAATGCCCAACGGCGCCAGCCATTGGCGAAAGTTTTGGGCGTGTTGTTCGGCCAATAATTCTGTAGGCGCCATGAGTGCTGCTTGGCCGCCGTTATGGATTGCACGAATAGCAGCAAATGCAGCAACGATAGTTTTTCCCGAGCCAACATCGCCTTGTACTAAGCGCAGCATAGGCAATGGCTTTGCTAGGTCTGAGGCAATTTCGTTAGCGACCCGCTGTTGCGCTGCGGTTAACTCGAAACCCAAGTTGGCGGTTAATTGGGCCTGTAAAGGACTGTCTTTAGTGAGTGCCGTTGCGCGCTCCTGACTGCGCTTTAATGCGCGGCCCTTCATAAGAACGTAGAAGGCACTAAGTTCGTCGATCGCCAATTGTTCTTGCAGCGCCGCAATCGACTTTAAGTCGGTAGGTGCGTGCAGTGACCGAAGCGTCGCGTATGGCGCGCCTGCGACGTCTGGCCAAGGTAGGGCGCAAACTTGGTTACACAGTTTACGCAAGCGCTGTTGCCCTAGCCCCTGAGTGGTTGGATACACCGGGGTGAGATCTGGTGTGGGCACCGGGGGCTCGGTGGCAAAGGTCTGGTATTCCGGATGACTCATGGTCAGCTTGTTGCCATAGAAGCGTACGCTGCCGAAGGCTTGAATATAACTGGAGCTCTCGATCGCAGCGTGCTGATACTTGGAAAAGTGGAAAAAGCGCAACCTGAGTTCGCCGGTGGAATCACGTACTACGAGCTCAAGACTTCGTTGTCTTCCAAATATTATCCGGGTAGAAATAATTTTGCCTGATATGAGGGCTTCGCTGCCAATTCCGAGGCTGTTGATTGGGCTTATTTTTGAGCGATCTTGGTAACGAAATGGCAGATGCAGCAACAGATCGATCGGTCTGTGAAGCCCAAGTTTGGCGAGAGTTTGCGCCAGCTGCGGACCGACGCCATGCAACTGGGTTATCGGGCCTTGTGGGTCCAGAGCCATCGTGGGGATGCCAAGTCGATCTAGCGTCTAGCTGCTTGGGCTTTGTACCATAATGGCGTCAATTTCAATTTGTGCCTGTTTGGGCAGCGCGCTGACCTCAATCGCTGCTCTGGCTGGGTACGGTTCAGCGAAGTAGGTCGCCATAACCTCGTTGACGGTGGCGAATTCGCCTAGGTCGGTAAGGTAAATCGTAAGTTTTACGCAGTCTGACAAACGACCACCAGCGGCTTCGGCAATTGCGCGCAGATTAATAAATACCCTATGCGCTTGTTCCTCGAAGGCTTCACTGACCAATGTCATGCTGTCGGGATGGAGTGGAATTTGCCCGGAGATAAAGGTCATGGTTGCTGCCGGCGTTTGCACGGCTTGAGAGTAGGTTCCGATAGCCGCAGGCGCTTCCGGTGTCTGGATGATGGTTTTACTCAAAGCACTGTCTCCTTAATGGCCGCTGCGAGCCAAACTAATAACCACCGCCACATTGCGCAGTCGACGCATAAGTCGCGCGAGATGCGATCTGTTTCTNACCGTAACCCCAATCACTAGTGTNCTCGCCTCGGCGTTGCGCTCTTCTACGGTGATCGCGTCCACGCCCGCATCGGTGGCTGTTACTTCTGCGGCAATCTCCGCGACCACACCGTTTCGGCGCAGCACGTTTATCCGCAGGGTGGTCAAAAATTCTCCGGATGTGGTGCTGGTCCAGCGCGCAGGGATGATTTCGTGGGGGCTACGTCGACGAATTTCCGCCATGTTATTGCAGGCTTCGATGTGCACAACAAAGCCGCGACCGGGGGTCATATGGCCAACGATATGGTCGCCGGGTACCGGGCCACAGCAGCGCCCGTACTGCATCACCAAACCCTCGCCCCCGCGGATCGCTATCGGCCCGCCACCTTCCACTTCTACAGCCGCATATTCAGGATCATCGGCTGCCAGTAGTTTTTGTGCCACGACATAGGCNAGTAGGTCACCATTACCGATCGCCGCCAGCAGCTCATTTAGTCGTCGCACCCCGAGCTCTTTAAACACCCGACGTAGGCGCCGAAAATCTAGGGTATTGATGCTCGTGTTAGCATTCGCTAACGCNCGATTTAGCAGTTTGCGCCCCAGACGAATCGACTCACCCTGTTTTTGATGCTTGAGCTCATGCCGAATGGCCGATCGAGCACGCGACGTTACGACAAAGGTCAGCCAATCGGGATTGGGTCGGGATTCCTTAGAGGTAATGATTTCTACCCGCTGGCCACTCTCNAATTGTTGCGACANCGGCGCCAGCTTNCCGTCTACTCTGCAGGCGACGCACTGATTACCAATATCGGTATGNACGCTNTAGGCAAAATCGACAGCACTCGCGCCCGTTGGCAACTCCATAATATNACCGCGAGGCGTAAANACGTAAACGTCGCCGGGGAACAGGTCGATCTTTAGGCTCTCGATAAATTCCAACGGGTCACCGGCGCGCTTCTGCAGCTCCAAAAGATCCTTCGTCCATTGTCGCGCTCGTTGTTGGTTGCTGTCGAAATCGCCGTCGCTCTTATATAACCAGTGCCCGGCGATACCGTTATCTGCNACCGCNTCCATCTGCTTGGTGCGAATCTGCACCTCGATAGGCACCCCATGCATGCCGAATAAGCTCGTATGCAAGGATTGGTAGCCGTTTATCTTGGGGATTGCGATGTAATCCTTAAAGCGGCTGGTCACCGGCTTATAAAGATTATGCACGACACCTAGCGCGCGATAGCAGGCGTCCGGCTGATCTACAACGATGCGAAAGCCAAAGACGTCCATAATGTCTGCGAACGACTTATGTTTGGACTTCATCTTGCGGTAGATGGAGTAGCTGTTTTTTTCGCGTGCCTTCACGTCCGCGGCGATGCCCTCACGATTCATGGCGGCGGTGATGGTGTCGCGAATTTCCTCCATGAGCTCTTTGCGGTTGCCGCGGGCNGCAACAACCGACTGTTGAATNAGGTCCGCGCGCAGTGGATAAAGCGCCTTGAAGCCTAAATCCTCCAGCTCGGTTTTAAGCGTGTGGATGCCTAATCTATTCGCAATAGGGGCATAGAAATCCAATGTCTCTTTTGCAATTCGCCGCCGNTGNGCTGANGACATAACACCGATGGTGCGCATGTTGTGCACACGGTCGGCGAGTTTGACCAAAATAACTCGGATGTCCTTGGCCATAGCCAGGGCCATTTTCTGGAAGTTCTCTGCCTGTGCTTCGTCGCGGCTAGAGAATATTTTGCTCAGCTTGGATACGCCGTCGACAATTTCCGCTACCGACTCACCAAATTTCTCCCCCAGAGTTTGCTTGTTGGTAGCGGAGTCNTCGATNACGTCATGCAGTAGCGCAGCCATTATTGTCTGCGGATCCATCCGCATATCTGAGAGTATGTGGGCAACCGCGGTCGGGTGGGTGATGTAAGCGTGACCCGTACGACGAGACTGACCGTCATGCGCGTGGGTTGCATAGGCGTGTGCCTGTTTGATTAGGTGGAGTTCGTCGCCACTGAGATAGCTGAGATTGTCTACCAGTGAAGCCAGAGTCGCTGGCGCAGCGACACTGGACTGTTTTGCGCGCTCGGCAAGCTGCGCAACGAAAAAGGATTCAGGGGCGTGCTCAGCCGGCTGCTGGCTCATCCGCTCCTGTCTCGCCGCCATTGATCGCTGCGATATTAAAACTCATCTCGATCTCTTCATCTTCCTCTTCAAGAGATACCTCNTGACTGTCGAGCACTTCATGACTGATTAGCCCTTCGGCAATTTCCCGCAGCGCGATAACGGTGGGCTTGTCATTTTCCTCAGCCACTAAAGCTTCGGTACTGTAGCGGCGTAAGCCACGAGCGCGCCGGCTCGCGAGCATCACCAGCTCGAAGCGATTGGCTACATGTTCTAGGCAGTCCTCAACGGTGACTCTTGCCATGGCTACTAATCCTCTTGAAAAAGTCGTTAAAAAATAGCGAGATCGGTGCTATTTATGAACATGCATGTTACCGCTGGTTGCGCCTATGGACAAGGTGTGTGGCGCGCTATCGCAGCAACTTTGCGACCTCAGAGCGCTGGACCTGACGTTCGCGCCGCAGTCGCGTACTTTGAATAATGGCCAACAGGTCCTGTTGCGTGCGCTTGAAGTCCTCGTTCACAAGTAAATAGTCATAGCGTGTGGCCTGGGCCATGTCCGTTTTTGCCTCGGCGAGGCGCCTTTGTATTGCGCTCGCAGAGTCTTGGCCGCGTCCATGTAAGCGCTTTTCCAGTTCTGTCATGGAAGGCGGCAGAATAAATATGCTCAGCGCATCGGCCAACATCCCGCGCACTTGGTCAGCGCCTTGCCAATCGATTTCTAAGATGACGTCTTTACCGTCGGCGCGGCAGCGGTCCACCTCGCGACGTGAACTGCCGTAGCGCTTTCCAAAAACGTCCGCGTGTTCTAGAAACGCGCCGTCGTCAATCATCTGGTCGAATTCGGTGTCTTCAATGAAGTAATAATTTTCGCCGTTGCGCTCGCCCTCGCGCATGGCTCGAGTGGTGTGACTGACACAGACAACAATATCTGGATCAGCTTCAAGTACGGACTTAACCAAGCTGGTTTTGCCTGCCCCAGATGGTGCCGAGACAAGAATTAAGCTGCCAGTATTCATTCGATGTTTTGCACCTGCTCGCGGATTTGCTCGATAACAACTTTCAAATCAATGGCTTTTTGTGACACTTCAGATTGCGAGGCTTTGGCGCCTAGGGTGTTGGCTTCGCGGTTTAGTTCCTGGGATAAGAAATCTAATCGTCGACCGTGGGGGCCTTGGCTGTTCAGTAACTGGCGCGCTTCTTGGACATGAATGCCAAGTCTGTCCAGCTCTTCGCGGATATCCGCACGCTGAGCTAAGAGCGCGATCTCTTGCTCCAAGCGTGCCGGGTCTGCCTGAACCTGCAGCTCTTCGAGTTTGCGCTGGAGTCGGCGCTGTTGCAGTTGCATGATGTCGTCGCCGAGCGGCCGCACGAAGGCGATGATTTCTTCAATGGTGGCGAATTGCTGCTCAAGCAGATCGCCAAGGCGCCTGCCCTCGGAGTTACGTGCGTTGACCAACTGTTCTAACGCGCTTTCGAAAAGATCGGCAGCAGCCCTTAGCAGCAGTGTCTGATCAACTTGCGGATTAGTCAGCACGCCAGGCCATTTCAATAGATCAAGTGCNTTTGGGGCGGCGGCGCTTGGCACGGTGCGACTGATTTCTTCGGCAGCCGAGACGATTTGGCCAAGAAGGACAGTATTCAGCTCGAGGGATGGCTGGGACAGGTCAGGTTCAAGCTTCAACGTTGCGTCAATCTTGCCGCGCGTTATGTGCTGGCGTAGCAGTTCGCGGGCGGTAGGTTCCAAAGCGCGCATGGTTTCTGGCAGGCGAAACTGGTTGTCTAAGTAGCGGTGGTTAACGCTGCGCAGCTCCCAGCTTATCTGGTATCCATTGCTTACTGTCGTTGCTTGGGCAAATGCGGTCATGCTCGAAAGATGGGTCATACAAGTCTTGCTAGGGCACAGCTATAAGATCACAGATTATCCAACCATTAGTCTGCGCTGTACATTGCTCGCTGCCCCTGTAAGCGTAATTTGTACTGAATTTTCTGACGCGTTAGCAAACATCAAACTATAATGCTGGTTTTATAATAAGGATTGCTCATGCGCCCGAGTGGACGAATCGCGAACGAACTGCGGCAGGTCAAATTCACGCGCCATTTCACTATGCATGCGGCAGGCTCGGTGTTAGTGGAATTTGGTAATACTAAGGTTATCTGTACGGCTTCAGTGGAGAACTCTGTGCCCGGATTTATGCGTGGTAGGGGCGAGGGCTGGATCACTGCAGAATACGGCATGTTGCCGGGTGCCACCAATACACGCAACGATCGGGAGGCGGCGAGGGGTAAGCAAAATGGCAGAACGGTTGAAATCCAGCGTCTCATAGGGCGCTCATTGCGCGCCATGGTAGATATGACCAAGCTCGGTGAGCGCACGATCAGGTTGGACTGTGATGTGATACAAGCCGATGGTGGTACTCGCACCGCGTCAATAACCGGCGCCGCTGTGGCGTTAGTCGACGCATTGAGAGAAATCGACGCGGAGTCGGCGCTTGTGGCTTTGGTCGCTTCNGTGAGNGTTGGTATATACAACCAAACGCCGGTGTTGGATTTGGATTATGCGGAAGATTCCAAAGCTGAGACGGATATGAATGTGGTGCGTATGGGCAATGGTGGCTTTATTGAACTGCAGGGCACAGGCGAGGGCGCGCCTTTTAGTGGTGATGAATTGCAACAGCTGATCGTACTGGCGGAACAAGGCACGAATGAACTGCTGGCGTTACAGCAGGCTGCGCTGGCTTAGGGGGATGCATGCAACAACAAGCCTTTATCGACTTCTTGATTACACANGGTGTCCTAAAGTTTGGTGAATTCAGACTAAATTCAGGACGCGTTAGCCCCTATTTTTTCAACCTAGGCGCTGTCAGTGATGGCGCCGGATTTGCGCAGTTGGGCCGTGCATACGCTGATGCAATTTTGGCCGCTGAAATCGATTTCGATGTGCTGTTTGGGCCAGCNTACAAAGGCATTCCGATTGCAGTAGCGACTGCAACGGCGCTTGCTGAACAGGGCGTGCACGTCGGTGTGGCCTATAACCGCAAAGAAGCGAAGGATCACGGTGAAGGCGGNTCACTGGTGGGTGCCGAAGTCTCCGGCCGAGTTCTGTTAGTTGACGATGTGCTGACCTCTGGCAAAGCT
>PAFJ01000041.1 GCA_002704325.1 Gammaproteobacteria bacterium
TAGGCGCAATCTGCGCGCCAATAAGCCCACCCAGCAGCACTAATATCGGTGCCGCGGTTTGACCAAAACATTGAGCGGCCAAAAGAACAATTAGAGTTCGATAGGGCTGCAGCGTCATGCCGTTCTCCCGCAAAGCCCTCAAGCTATGTGATATCTGTAAAACTTCCCATACTAAAACACCTTAACACCTCAAAGTTCAGGCATCGAATTACATGCGGCTTCGGACGTGAACACTCCAGCTGCGTCGCTTAGCGACCATCTGAGGTACTCAGCAGTGATATCGCACTGCACGTCAATAAACGCCCGATGTGAATGTATGACACCGCGCCAAAGTTCAACCCAGACAACCAGCACAGTATGTCGATCTGCGCCCTCGAGATTACGCACGATGCTCAGCCCGGTTTGGTTCACCACGATAGTTCCGTCGGCTAGCTGCTCTTGGGCACAAGCATCACCCATACCCGCCATTATGCTGCATAGAAACCCCGCCGCATGACTCGCATCCCCATCGACAGCGCTAACCTGCTCAGCCATCTGGGGATAATATTGCAGCCCTATCAAACGTCCCGCCCGCGCCGCTAATTCTTCAGCGCGAGCTCTGCCAACAACGGCAATCAGGGCACAGATACCATTACGGATATATTCGACCGCGTAATTGCGGTTGGCCTTCGCTAACCGCACCGAGTTCCACTGATCATTCGGCGGGTCTGGTTGCTGCGCCGGATTAAACCGCGGTACAGCTTCGTTCGGGGCAAATTGTAAACGCTCTTCTGGACTGAGCGCATGGTCGAACTCTTTAAAATATCCGCACAGGCCAAATTGGCCGGTCATATCCTCAGATACACAAACGAATCCAAGACGTGGATTTTCTAGACTCACGCCGTTCTGCGCATACCAGCCGTATAAAAAACCGCGACTGGCCTCAACCGGAATGCCGCAAATCGCGGCACCGGCATACATCCACCGAGGGTAGCGAAACCGCACCCAGGCTTTGCGAACAGACTCTTCCATGTATTCAACAGCAACGCCGCCCATCCTATTGGACAGTGCATGATATTGGGCACAAGCAATGGCATCAGGCAGGCCACGCAAGCCTAACTTGTCGAAACTGGAGAGGAATTTTTCTTCATGTTGACGACGAAACAGCCGAAACATCCAGTCGTATACGGTACTGCGAGGCTCCTCTACAGCCACGATCAGTTGCAAGCCTATGAAGTACTGATGATGCAATTCCGCCTGTGCGGCAACAGCATGAGAATCCGACATCGCTAAGGTCCTATACCGGTCAAACCACCGCTTCATAGTAGCCCAGCGCAGCGACCATCACTAAGGCCTTATTGTTAGCGGGTTAAATAACTTCCCGATCCAGCCACCGATAAATTTTGACATTCACGCAAGACCATCTAGCATACCCCCTATGGGTATCAAAATAGTCGGAATAATGCTGTGCCTGTTCGCCCCAATATTGGCCGCGCGACCCATTTCCTATTCGGGCGGGTCAACCATTATGGCGTTCTCCAACACTATGTATGATTCCGTCTATTACCACTATTCGCCCAGCTATCGCTTTTCAGTAGGCATTGAGGCGCTGAGCGATAAATATACAGATCAGCAATACGCCTATTGGCGCTCGACCTTTCTGCTCAATCGCAAAAATACTCAGCACTCCCAGCGCAATATCTACCTTCAGGCAGGAATCAGCACTCAAGGCCTCGATCACCACTTCGTTGGCGTCCACGGCGATTGGGAAACCCGCCGCTGGTTTAGTGGATTTGGTGTAAAACAGGTAAAAACCAATACAACGGACTACACGGAAAAATTCTTGCAAGTAGGCGTTGCTCCTTACCTGGGCCAATATGGAGATCTACACACTTGGCTTATGCTAAAGAGCAAGAAAGATTCACGTTTAGAAGGCTGGTCGACCTATCCCGTCTTAAAGTTTTTTAAGGGTAACTTACTCTTAGAAGTGGGTTATGACCGAGAAATCCAGTGGGACTCCCACATCATGTATCGTTTCTGAGAAAGCAAAATGCAATCAAAATTGACGCTAGTTATTTTCATTCTCTTTGTCTTTGGCAAATCGGCAAGTGCTGAGACTGAACATGTTCATAATCATGACACTACCGCCACGCCCTCTGTCGCCGTGGCCACCGAACGCTACGAAGGATTTGTCAAAGACCTCAAAGATTCCAAGGTAGCGGTCGTTAACGTCATCGGTATGGTCTGTGATTTCTGTGCCCGTGGAATTGAGAAAACCTTCAACAAAGACGAATTTGTGCGCAAGGTTGATGTGGATTTAGCAAATGGTCAGGTGCTCATAGCCTATAGCGCAGACAAATTGATTAACCAAAAAGAGATTAGCGAGCTAATACTGGCCAACGGTCAAAATGTTACAGGGATAGAGATAATAAAAATCTAATTTCATCGCCCCTATGAACGATCGCTCCGCAAACATCTTCTCACTTTTCGCCTCTACCTCAACGCTGATCTGCTGCGCGCTGCCAGCATTATTTGTAGCCTTAGGAGCAGGGGCGAGCTTTGCTAGCCTGCTAAGTGTGTTTCCGTTTCTTATCGTCCTCTCCCAATACAAAGTACAAATATCTTTGGCGGCGCTAGGCATGATCGGGCTTGCGGGATATACCCATTATCGAACGGCACGACTGCCCTGCCCCGCCGACCCCGAACTCGGCCGCGCCTGTTTGCAGACCAGAGCACGCTCCCGCTACATCTACTATTTTTCTGTATCGTTATTCGTCTTTGCCAGCCTTTTCACCTACGTCGTACCAAGAGTGATTTAACATGAACCACCCCTGCCATACTCATTTACTCCCCAACATGCGTCGCATCGAAGGTCAGGTGCGCGGCATAGCGAAAATGATCGAAGACGAAAAATACTGCATCGACATCTTGAATCAAATAAAGGCTGTGCGTAATTCCCTCGCCACCGTAGAAGGTAGAATTCTTACCACCCACCTCAAAGAATGCGTCAAAGATTCGCTCAGCACCGCAGATCTAGATAATAAAGTCGACGAATTAGTAAAAGCCCTCAAACGTTAACCACTCATCGGTTCGGCGCTCCATTTAGGTGCTGTTAGGCACTGATCGCAGTTTCCGTGGACGCAATATCGTGCCATGCTACTTTTCGACTTTGAGAACTAAGGAGAACACGCTATGAGCGAAGAACAAGCCGTTATTGTAGAGCGCCAAGGGCGCGTAATGGTAATCACCCTAAATCGACCAGATGCCATGAACGCCATTAACGGCGCTCTGTCGAATGGTCTTTGGACTGCAATCCAAGAATTGGATGCGGACGATTCATTAGTGGCTGGCGTGATCACGGGCAACGGTCGAGCCTTCTGCGCTGGGATGGATCTCAAGGCATTTGCTCGAGGCGAGGACATTGGGCCGCTCAACACCTTTGTGCGTTCAGGCGCGCAGAAACCGCTGATTGCAGCTGTAAACGGCTTTGCGTTAGCTGGCGGCTGCGAGATTATGCTGACCTGCGATCTCATCGTCGCCGCAAAGGACGCCAAAATCGGCATACGCGAAGTTAAAGTAGGCTTGTTCGCCGCAGCTGGCGGCGTATTCCGACTGAACGCTCGGGTGGGCTACGCTAAAGCTATGGAAATGGCCCTGACCGGTGAACCAATCACCGCAGAAGAGGCCATGAGCGCCGGAATGCTGAGCGCGCTGACCGAACCTGGTGAGGCCCTTGGCGCAGCCATTTCGCTGGCCGAGCGTATCGCTGAAAACGCGCCACTGGCAGTGAAAGCGTCTAAGTCTTTGGTCAAAGCAGCGTCCATGGGCATCGAAGAGGACAAACTCTGGGAGATGCAGGTGCCATTGCAGAAAGAGGTCTTCGCATCCAACGACGCTAAAGAAGGTCCGGTTGCATTCGCTGAGAAGCGCGCACCAAACTGGACGGGCACCTAAACCGACGCCTGCTTCGCGGAAGGGGCGCTTGCGCCCCTTTTTAACAGCCTCCAGACAGATTTGCTTTACGCTGTGTAACTGTAGTTAAACGTGGCAACTTGAGCTTGTCGCGACAAACTGAATAACTCGNCCGTGCCCGTAGGGGTGAATCCAAGTTTGCGCAGGACCTTGTCCGAGGCAACGTTGTCTTTGAATACGGTTGCTACCACCGATAGCGGCCGCGTTTGCAGCGCTACAAAGTCAAGTAGCCCNGCCGCTGCTTCAGNAGCAAAGCCACGCCCCCAATAGTCAACACCAAGCCAATAGCCCAACTCATACGTACCGTTAGCNCNATCNCTTAATCCCACCCCACCGATCAATTCGTCATCGAGNAAAATAGAGAGATNATTGAANGNGCTNTCTTTNACACGAGCGAGCCAGTCCTCGGCATCGCTTAAGGTATAGGGGTGAGGCACCCCGGCTAAATTAAGCGCGACCTCTGCAACACCTATCAGTTCAACCAAACGAGCCATGTCTCCATGGCCNAGATGCTTAAGCGTGAGTCGATGGGTTTTGATAATCGTCATTATAATAGGCCCCGGAACAGTGATTTTTTGTGCGCGCGTCGACTCTACCATAGCAGATGAGCACCTCCTAACACTTAGCCTTAGCGTTATTATTTGTACCAGACAACGCTGTGGATTCCTGCCCACGCCAGCATTCGATCAACGGGTTTTACACGACGCTTAGCAATCGCTGTTAAGCGGCTATCACCAGAGTAATGCATGCTTTGAATCCGCGTCATGAACAACACTTGCAACATCATCAACCAAAAAACAGCTGCGATTTTCTGGTTCATATCGAGGCCAGTGAGGCAGATCCATAGGGCTAGGATTAGGGTTGCCGAATCGCGCCATCGAAATAATCCTCTGCGACCAAGACAAGCCGACCGATTGAACAATGGGGTTTTTTACATCGTGAAAGGTATAGGCATGTGACTCTGAATTAGCAACCGTGTTAAACGTAAAAGACATGTCGCAAGCATGCGGAGTGCCTACATGCTCGCCGTCTCTTGCATTGACCGGGAGGTCAAAGCGATACAGCCATCCGCCAGCGCCTTTAGTCGATGACAATTCCGCAGCAGTTAAAGCGGTTCGGCGAAACATATCTGTCCATACCATCTCGTGCATTTTGCCAGGCGACGCGTCGGGATAAGCCCGCTTGAGCGATTCAAGATAAGTATCAGGGTCGTCTCCGCAAAGCATATCTCGCGCGAGATATTGGTTAAGCCAGGGATAATGGTCCCGCGACTCGGGATCGCCCTTAGTATAGTACGAGCCTTCAGTCAGTGTGGTTCCAGTCAACAGCGGAACCCCATTCTCGCCTCTGTCTTCAATCGCCTCAAAGGTAGAGCGGGTAACTACGTGCCCGTCCACCGTGATTCGGCTACCGATCTGCATGTTCACCAAATCCGTGGCGGACATCTCCAGCAACAGCTGCAAACAATCCTCTGGCGCACAATTCAGGCGGTCGGCCAAGTCTTCTGCGCGATTCGTTTTGCGGCTGTATACCGCAGTGGGGCTACAAGCGATCGCTTTGTGATATAGCTCGTCCGCACTTGGGCAGGCCAGCAAACTCAAAACCGAGGAACCGCCAGAGGATTGACCTGAAATAGTCACGTTTTTTGGATCACCGCCATAATCCTGGATATTTTCGGAAATCCACGTCAAAGCCAGTATCTGGTCGCGCAGGCCATTTGACGCTGAACCAAGATAATCCGCCCCAGATTTTGAAAGATCCAGAAAACCGAAAGGGCCGAGACGAGAATTGACCGTGACCACCACGACATCACCCTGATCGGCAAGTACTGTCCCATCATATTCGTTGGCAGATCCCGCAACGAAACCACCGCCATGGAACCAGACAATTACCGGCCGCAAACTTCCCGCTACGGATGGGGTGGCGATATTCAAAAACAGACAATCTTCACTGACAGAGCCGCCCACTGGGAGACCCAGAGTGCTCAGNGTTCTGTTCTGCATTGCGCGATTTGGAAAATGTGTGGCGTCGTAAACGCCGTGCCACCCATCAGCCATCTCCGACGCCATAAAGCGACGAGCGCCAACCGGTGGCACTCCGTAGCGAACGCCTAGGAAACTTATTACCTCTCCCTGAGATACACCGCCAATACGACCTTGCCTCGTAGAAATTGCAGTCAATTCTTANTCCNTNTCTGCAAAAAGATGCCGCGGGGACTCCCCGATCGACACTTTAACCTGCTCAGATGCCAGATTAGGCCGGATGTAGCTCGTTTGTAAGGCCTGAGCTTGAGCTTTTTGTCTCCCGCCGTTGTGCCACCCAGAGATATTTACCCAAATTAAGGCTGGGGCCTGAATAATCCCAACATTTGACGTGTTCCGGAAAAATGGGGGGATTTTTCGGTACAGCGTTTGTTACCAACATGCCTTTCAAATATAACGATTCGTGTAATTTAGGGGATAAGGGAGAATCTCGTGAGTCATTTCCGTTTTTGGATGAGCGCGTCGTGGAAAGCCGTGACAGCCGCATTTATTAGTACGTTAACTTTCTCGGCGGCTATTGCCGAAGAGGAGTCTACGAATGATTACTTCGAAGAAGTAATCGTTACGGCCGAAAGAACCGCAAAAAGTGTCATGGATACCTCTATGACCATTACCGGTTTCAATGAGGACACACTTAAGAGATTTGGGGTGCAAGATCGTGACAAGCTCCAAATTCTCGTGCCCGGTCTACAATTCGGAGAAACAGTAGATCAGATAGGCAACGGCACCTCGTTGCGAGGCATCGGAACTCGTAACGCGGGTATCGGTCAAGGAGACCGCTCGGTCGCAACCTATATTGACGGCGCTTATACAATCGGTGTTTACGGAACGGCACCAGGCGGCGGCTTTGATCTCGAGCGGGTGGAGGTTGCCCGGGGCCCACAAGGCACGCTAAACGGTCGCAACTCCATCGCGGGATCCATCAACTACGTCTATAAGAAGCCTACCCAAGAGTGGGATATGGAGTTGATGGCGCAAGTGAACGACGTCACTCAACAACGGGTTAACGTCGCAGTTGGCGGACCCGTGACCGATAATTTGGCTTTTCGAATAACAGCGGGACTGCACACGGGCGACGGCTACCAAGAAAATGTCGGCACTGGTTTAGACACCAATGCACCGGATCAACGCTTTTACGCACTTCAATTGCGCTATGAAACCGAGCGATTCGATACCAATCTGCGAGTATCACGAGTTACGGATACTGGTATTCCACGCGCACAGGTACCAATGGCGAATTTAAATACTACCGACGCGACAATCACGACGGTAGGCGCTTATGCAATTGGTAACGCACCACCTGCAGACATAGCAGTCGCAGCGGTGACAAACACCAACTACCTTTACGCCACTCAAAATCCATCTGGCGCCGCTAATTGCATGATTGGTCTGCCCTATATGGACTGCGGAGACATCAGCAATAAGGTTGCTATGAATCGCACGGGCTATGAAGATTCTGAAGCCGANATGATCAATTTCTATGCGAAGTACGATCTNACGGAAAATCTGTCTGTTAAATATACGTACGCGGATAATTCTGTCGCTCAGTACGTCTTTAGAGATGGCGACTACACNACGCGGATCGGCGGACCCGGTGATGCCTACGATAAGGCCACAGATGGCGGCGTAGACTACATCGACAGAGCTTATCTAATGCCTTATGACTACGATGAAACGTCTCATGAGTTGCTCGTGACTTGGGATATCAATGACAAGGCTGATCTTATTCTCGGCGCATTCACGTATGAGAGCACGGTCCAATACGAGCTTACGCGGTGGGAATACAGCCACAGCTTCCGTTTCACCGACTCTGACGCAGCAGCAGTGGCAGCCACCGCCGCTGGAGGCGACTGGGTAAATTATGGGATGGATCCAAGCCTTTCGGTCACCGACTGTGAATCCTTCGTTCAAAATGTAATCGGTGCGACCTTTGGTTTGCCNGTTACCGATGATGGAACAGGGTCCTATTACGTTTGTCCGGGCGCATTCGGCACACCGGGCCGNGANGGAGGCGATTTACGCGCNATCGTACCTTTCGGCACGGGCGCTAAAAACAAGACTACCGCTTTCTTCGCGAACCTCGATTATCAGTTAAATGAGCAATGGTCCGTTTCTGGCGGCTTGCGTACGCTGGAAGACGAAAAGGAACAACCACCAGAAACATTCCAAGGCAACTACATGTTCTCCTTCATTGGCGTACCCGTGGTTATCGGATATCGAGACGGTGGTTTCGACAAGCCAGAGATGTTTGACAACATCGTGGGCCAATTCACCGTCGAATACACAACCGCAAGCGACAACATGATCTACGGTCGGATTTCTACTGGTCACAAGCCCGGTGTATTCAATTTTGCCTCGCCGCCAATTGATGGCGTTCCTTCAGTGGTTGAAGAATCAACACTGATCAACTACGAAGCCGGGATAAAAGGTAATTACCTCGACGGCCGATTGCAGATGGCTCTTAGCGGTTTCATGATGAATTACGACGCGATGCATCTTGACGCAGTTCAGGTACTGAGCGGTGGCTATCAACCGGGGCAATTCGATCAGACGCCTCTTGCTGAATATACGGCTGCCATTCCAGATACAAACGTCTGGGGCGTAGAGTTGGAGTACCAATACGCGATTACAGACAACTTGATGTTGTTGGGCTTCTACGCCTTCACCGACTCCGAGGTGGGCAAGCACTCNTCGGTAATCCNGGGGGATCCTAATGCGCAATATGGACTCTACGATCATCTAGATTTTTCCACAGGCGAAATGACGCAAAGCTGGTATGAGTTGCCCGCCGATCAGACGGGTAATCGACTACCGAGCCAAGCGAAGCATAAAGCGGCGACTTCTGTGTTGTACAACATGGAAATGGCCGGGGGTAGCTCTTGGAGNCTTCTGGGCACATGGGCGTACAACGGATCAATGTATCCAACGATCGGCAATGTCGATCTGTATGAAATCCCGTCAAGCAACCGCTTCGATGCGTCCGCTACATGGACCAATGCGGCCGAAGAGGTTTCCGTCAGGCTATACGTAAATAATATGACAGACGAAATCACCCTGAACGAGTTTATCGCTTCGGGTGGTCACGGCGGCATGGTTTTCCTAGGCTCTCCTACCAACCATAGAGAACTTGGCATCACCATGAGTTGGACGCCAAACTTTCAATAGAACTGCCAGCATCTTGCGCATAAGGGGCTACGCTAGTCGTAGCCCCTGCGATTATCTTAAAACTTGCGGCTAGCAAAGCCTGGCTCGCAAACCCAATTCCGGCTGTCCTTCAACTCTTGTAACGATCCAATGCGGAAATGCGCGCAAGGGTCGCCCGCCCGTGCGCAATCGTCCATTCTCCGATTGGGCGCGAGTTCTGTGCTGCATCCCAGCATCGACCACGAAGATAGTGCACCGCTGCGCGGAGGCTGCGCACCGAATCAGAACGCTCTAACGCACTGCACGCAATTAACGGGGGATAGCCACTTTCATCGCTCAAACTTTCCATGAGCGCGGCCTCTACTTTCGCAACGAGTTGCGGCGCTTGAGTCGCCGAACCAGTTAACCACGAGAGCAGAGCAATCGCGCTTAGGTAGCGCATCTGCCCTAGCATCGGCAGCCTCGGCTCGGAGTCAGCATCCGCACCCCAGCCACGAACATCGTTTGCGAGAAAAGACCTCATACGATCAATTGCAACCGCATCAAAAGTTCCCAGCGCTGCAAGCGCATCAAGGGTAACTCGAATTACGCTTGGTTCTGGGTCATCGAGTAACTCGCTCATTCGACTAACGTAAGGACCAACAATATGGGCTCCCGCATCGCCCAAGGCATACACTGCATTTATTCGTATCCACGGATCCGAATGGCTCATTAGTTCCACTAAAACCTCGACCGCCGGCCGCCCAATTGCACTTAATGCAATCGCCGCATCCTCGGGCGTAAACTGGCCGTCCAGAAAAAAACGATCTAGATGATGCACAGCGCCACCAGCGCCGGTTTTGCCCGAGGAGTTGCGATGTTTATTCTGGCCTGCAGTTGCAAGCAAATCGTCGACTAAATCCTCTACCGCAGGCGCGCCAATTGCAGCAATCGCGTACACGCTCGACAGGCGTTCTTGTTGATTTGGACTCTTCATCTGAGCAATCAAAGTGGCCACATCGTCGCCACTGGATTGCTCGGCACTGTAAGTTCCGCCCCGGTCCTGTCCCCGCAGCCAGTTCCAAAGCGAATGCCAGACAACTGGCAGATCGTGATGCGTATGAAGATTACTGGGAGTCTGCCATTGAGCATCTTTGTTATCCCACGTTGCGGCCTTTGGGTTTTCGGTTCGCAACGCCACAAACTTCATCATATAACGACCCTGATCGCTGTTATTCGGAGAACCGGCATGCACCAGATCAAAGTGCGCGATAACGACAGACCCTGCAGGAATCACCTGCATAACCGCCTGTTCAGCCCGCAGGTCATGTAGTGTTGCGTAGAGGTGAGACCCAGCAAGAAAGCGCGTTGGCCCCATGTGCAAGGGCGTGGTATGGGGAAAGTAGAAAACGTTCGCGGCACGCAGCGTATGCCACCGCGTCCGGCCACAACCCGCATGCGAGTCTTGATGCCAGCCGGAGAAAGAAATAGAGCCCCGTGCCATCTTCGGCTGGGATTCAAAAGCGGTGATTTGAGGCGCCTTGTGCATGGCTGCAGCCCCATCCTGATCATCCAAATCTTCCGCCGAAACGGCGTTTGCAGTGACTGCCAGCGGGTCGCTATTGTGCGGAAATCGGTGCGGCAGAAAGACAAATTGATCACCCAGAAGACCGCTTAAAGCACCCTTCACTGCTGGCGATTCACAGACTAAGTTTAAAGCTGGAACTCGTGGGACGATATTGTCCCCCGGATGCGGGAGTTCATATTCAAGTGCGTAAGCGATCTGTTGAGCCATCTGCTGATGGAAAGCAGCGTCCAGCTGCGAATCAACAATTATGAATCCATCAGCGATGAAACGCCGCACCTGATCATCGCTCAATAACTGTAAATTCTGTTTTTTCATGCCTCTACCGCCCCCTGCAACGCTGTGAAGACCCGAACCAATAGCCACGCCTTAATTTTTTCGAATTGCCTACCAGAAGGTTATCGATCGACCAACGAAAACGAAAACAATTGAGCCGAATGCGCGGTGAATTCAATTCGCATGTCCCGCACCGAACAAGAGGCCGCTGGCATAACAACTGCGTCCGTTATTGAACTCGCAACGGTCTGCTCCGCGATCACGTCATCATTGCCGTCTAAAATTGTGATGGCTATTGAGCCTCCTAGAGCCACATCGGCAGTGATTCGAATCTCCTCACCGCGATACACCACGGGGGTGGTCGTTAACTTACCCGCCTGCTGATTATCGACTTGGCAATAGCCGGCAAAGCCATCTGGTCGCAGAGTTGCCAACGCCAAGCAGCCATTACGCCAGCCAAAATGCAGCCAATCGCTGCCGCCATAGTAGAGACGCACCTCGTCCTCCAAAACCACCGGCCCGGCACAGACATAGGCACAGCCATAATCGTAAGCCAGTTCAGTATCGCTNCAGCCTACTAGCGCATTACCAGGGTCTATACGGTGCCAAGCGACCGTATCTTCACTGTAAGCTAATTCCGTCCAAGCCCGGTCTGTAACTTGGTCGTGTATGACCAGCAATCCAAGATAGAGGCCCGCATAGGGAAAAACCGTCATACTGTAGGGCTGCTGTTCCCAGCTATCGCCATCAATCACAACCCGAGGTTCTGACCAGTTCACAAAATCATCGCTATCAATTCTAGCGACTCGTCGGCTCCAGCTATGATTATTCTTTGACTCTGCGCCCTTTATCTCTCGATCAGTCTTAATCCAGTCGCGAGTATAAGCCACATACTTTTTTAGGTTAGGCACCCAAATCGCATTGTTGTGGGTATCTCCCGCCAATTGGCAATTAATCTTTTGCGGTGCAGACCATACAATTCCATCCGGTGAAAAGCTCACGTTTAGCCCTTGGAAAATCGCTTTATAAAGCCGATTAGGGTCTTCATCGCTATCGTCTCTAAGAACTCCTGTGCCGTGCACCTTCCGCATAACTAGGTTGTTGAGCTTAGAGCCTGCGTATTCAACTCGCCCTAAGACTGGCTTCTCCCATCTAATCCCATCGCGCGACTGTGCATAGCAAACGCCCATTTCTTGATGCTCATGTGCCTCAAACGTCGACTCAAGACGTTGTTGCAACGTCATGCCTTGCGCGGAGTGCGCGACTATAAATGGGCTATACCAGCACCGATACAAACCTTGCTCAGGATCGAACACGATATTGCCGTATAAGTTATCAATGCGCTGTTCCCACGATTGATCCTCTGAGAACAACGGATTGGCGGGATGCTTCGTCACCGAACCCACTTGCAGCGTCATATTAGTCACCGAAGCGACGTTAGCCCTATTGAGCAGGAGAAACCTGCGCTCAGCCTTATGCATTGCCACTTAATCTCGCCAAATCTATTCCTTGAGACGATACTAGGGGGCGATTAAATCCAGTGAAAGACGCACTGAAAGATTGGTACCGGGCGCTAAAAATTACCACCCACAATTAAGCCCATAGGCTTTTTACTTGCAGGAAGAGTGCAATGCAGCTAACTGACAGCGAGAGACAAGCAGGAAAACTCACGCAAACGAGCGTGCAGCAAGCAGTGCGTAATCTGCATAGTGAGGGCTTTGTAATCCTGCCCGACGTCATGTCTGAGTCTTGGATAACGCCTATGCGGAAATTGTTTACTGACCATCTACAGGCCGCCTATCGTGACAAATCAGAGCTACTGGCAGAACAAGCCAATCACGGCGGGTTTGAGCCGCCGCTCAAAGCGCCATTTTTAGATCCGTCCATTATCGAGAATAAAATAGTTTTTCAGATACTCGAGTCGATCTTGGGTAAATATTTTTTCGGCTGTCTCCCCTATGGCTGCAACACAGCTTTCCCAAATAGCAGTTCACAAAACGTGCATCGAGACTGCGGTCACCTGTTTCCCGAATTAGACCACGCGTTACCGCCGATGCTTGTTGTAGTAAATATATTGCTCGACGACTTCACCGAAGCGAACGGTGCAACGGAAATCTGGCCTCAATCCCATCGCCATGTCGATGCCGATCAAGTCGAAATCAGCACTTTAAAAATCCCATCCAGCCGCTGGTCTAACGAAGTTTGCGTGCAAACGATCGCACCAGCAGGTTCGATCATAATTCGCGACATGCGGACCTGGCACCGCGGCATGGCGAATACCACGGACGCACTCAGAACGATGCTCTCGTTGGTCTATTACCGACAATACGCGTTGCCCGATAACTTGCAGTCGTCTGCCGAGTCAATGAGCGAAACCGATTGGCAGCAACTCTCCAGTCGCGCCAAATGGATCTATCGACTGGGCCGATAAACACCCTCGCCGATGCCCCAGCAGGAAATGGGGGAACTCAGAACATTACCGTGTTTCGTTCGCAGAGCACAACGGGCCCAATAACAGCTGGACAGTTCGGGCCGGATGAGGTCGCGGCTTATCCATCCACTGCGGGCGTTTTGTTCGCCCAAGGAAATTATATGTCCACAGTGCTAGGCATCGACATTGGCACCCAAAGTGTAAAAGTAATCTTATACGACATAACCACCATGCAATGCAGTGCCAGCGCAAGCGCGCCTCTGGCTCTACATCAGACGAATACCGGTGTTGCCGAGCAACAGGCGCAGTGGTGGACAGATGCATTAAAAACGGCCCTGCAGGCGATAGCGCCGAGCCTACGCGCGAACGTGATAGCCATCGGCGTGTCGGGACAACAGCACGGTTTTGTACCCATAGACCGCAAGGGGCAGCCACTGGTTCCAGCGAAGCTGTGGTGCGATACATCAACCACCTCACAGTGCGATTATCTCACGACACAGTTTGGCGGCACGCAGGCTTGCCTACGTGAACTAGGCAACGCTATCTTGCCTGGGTATACAGCATCGAAACTGCTCTGGTTTCGCGACACCCACCCCGATCTTTACGCACAGATGGACTGTATCTTGTTGCCC
The DNA here is from genome assembly GCA_002704325.1 of Gammaproteobacteria bacterium. GTDB lineage: Bacteria > Pseudomonadota > Gammaproteobacteria > Pseudomonadales > Azotimanducaceae > UBA4421. The sequence goes on from PAFJ01000041.1 coordinate 14,041, forward strand.
CACGATTACGTTAACTTCTATCTGACAGGCGAAAAGGCCATGGAAGCCGGCGATGCATCAGGCACGGCATTTATGAATATTCGGACGCGTCAGTGGTCGGAAAAAATGCTAAGAATAATCGACCCGTCAACGGATTTACGCGATCGCTTACCCAGTATAAGCACAGCGGTTGCACCCATCGGCAGCCTTTTACCCAACATTGCTCACGAGNTGGGGTTGCCTTCCGGCATACCGGTTGCGCCCGGCGGCGGCGACAACATGATGAGCGCCATCGGTACTGGCAATGTGATCTCCGGCGTCGTAACTATGAGTTTAGGCACCTCCGGCACAATTTTTAGTTATTCTCAAACGCCGGTAATAGACCCTCAAGGCAACATCGCCGCATTTTGTTCGTCCACTGGCGGCTGGTTGCCATTAATTTGCACCATGAACTGCACCACGGCTATGGAACGGATGCGCGAGCTCTTTGACACCGACCTGGGAAGTCTTGAACGCAATCTAAGCGCCGCTGATCGCGGCGCCGGAGGCATCGTGACTGTGCCCTTCTTTACCGGGGAGCGCACACCCGACCTACCCAACGGGAAAGCCTGCATGTTTGGCTTGGACAGTCAAAATATGCGGCAAGAGAACTTCCTACGCTCTGCAATAGAGGGCGTTACCTTTGGACTCCGAAATGGCTTAAAGCTCCTGACTGCGCAAGATATCCCGGCCGAGANAATCGTTTTAACCGGCGGCGGTGCTAATAGCCCCACATGGCGACAAATGGTCGCAGACATATGCAACGTACCGGTCGACATCCTCACAAACGCAGAATCGGCGGCCTTAGGCGCTGCGCTTCAGGCCCTTGCCAGCATCAGCGGCACGAATCTCCAGAGTTTAACCGCGGCCCATCTGCAAACCGATACCGCAGCGTGTTGCGAACCCCAGCAGGACGCAGTCGACTTCTATCAAGAACACTGTCGAACCTATGAGCATGCGGCAGCTCATGTCGAAGATATTTACCGTTAGGAAGAGCATTTATGAGCATAGCGGTTGTTGGTGAAGCGCTCATTGATTTCCTCCCGGATGCAAAAGGCAAATATACGCCTCACCTAGGTGGCTCACCCTACAACATCGCTATTGGCCTCGCTCGGCAGAACCAATCCGTGAACTATCTGACGCCACTCTCGGATGACTCGTTTGGCGACACTCTATACAGCAGCCTTAGGACAGAAAACGTACAAGTCCCGATGGACCGACGTTCGCAGCGGCCCACCTCTATCGCACTGGTAACANCCAAGCCAAATGGTCGAAACGCATTTAGNCTGTATCGCGAGGGTGTTGCCGACAAAGACACAACATTTGCGGAGATCAAAGCCTATCTGCCGCCAGACCTGCAGCTATTGCATACAGGCTCCTTAGCCATCACCCCCAGTCAACTGCCAAAAATACGCGCGCTAATGCAGCTTATGAACCAACGCGGCATCCCGGTGAGTATGGATATCAACATCCGGCTAGGGGCAAGCCGTGACCCAGAAGCCTATCTCGCNGGAGTCCGGTCATTGCTTCCATTTGCTGACATTGTCAAAGCCAGCGATGAGGATCTAGCGCCCTTTCAATTTTCTACCGTCGCCGAGCAAGCTGCAGAACTGGCGTTTCACGAACAGCATGGCGGTATGCTGATATTGACTCAGGGCAGTGCCGATACCGTTCTATTCACGGCATCAGGGAAGCTCCGACGAGCACCACCTGTCGTTAATGTCATACAAGACACCATTGGCGCCGGAGATTCGTTTTATGCTGCGTTACTGGCGTGCTTGGGCCGCAAACAGCTGTACCACTTAGCAGCACTGCACAATCCTATCGAAGTCATCGGCGTTAACGCTCTACAGCAGATGCTCAAATTCGCCAATGCTGCAGCGGCGATCAATCTCACGCGGCCCGGCTGTTCGCCGCCCACTCAGATCGAGGTCGAGGAATTTCTATACTCAAACAAAGGCCAGAACCTCGACCAGTGACTGCTAATGCCCAGAAGGTTATGGAATATTCGGCGACGCGGTCTTAGAAGAAATCATTAATAGGGATTCGATGGGGACATATGCCAAGACTGCAAAGCATGCACCCGAGCACTGCCTCCGTTCGCGAATAAGCGCACACCTAAACTGTCCGTTCGCTCTGGATAGATCCGCCGCGCGAGCGCCTGCCGATCATTAGCAAACACTTCAACGACCGACTTATCGACAAAAATACGTAACCGTAGCCGTTCATCTTGATCTAGGGAAAACGGCGCGGCCTCAATATCTTTCGGCGAATCAGCTGGACCTGACTGGCGGGTGTCGATACTCAGTAGGCTTTGCAAAGAATTAAAAGCAATGATTGTTTGCTCCTCGCCATCCGGCGAGACACAAACTTTAATTCCAAATTCAGTGGCACCGATACTATGCATATCGATGTTCAGCTCTAAACTGTCACCGCTGATTCCTGCAACTAAAACATCACCGCCNGCTTCGATATCAATATTTTCTTTTGCAAATGGGCGATACCGCAGTTTTTCAACTTCTACCGGCACTTCGATACGCAACCGGCCTTCCCTACCCCTATCTTCACCCAAGGAAATAACTCTGGGCAGACTCATTATTCCCGACCAACCAGAATCAAAGCGGGTACCCAAATCCCGGAGGTCCAACAACCATGACCACATGATTCTGCGACCTCGATCATCCTCAAGACTCTCGGGCGCGAAGAAAATATTGTCTACCCAACTCATTTGCNCGTGGGTTTCNGGATAAAACTGCTCGTCCCTCCACTCCCCCACGTAATAGCGGCAGCCCATCCGGTGACTTATGCACAGCAAGATATCTTTGTCATCAAGACGAAAAAGTTCNGCGCACGANACATCTTCATTTGGGGAAACACCGTNAAGCTCGTGCGCGAACAGGTCACCAACATAGCGCCATTGCCCCCCCATCGCCGAGGATTTTGCTATAGCTGGATGCTCGCCGCCGAAGATCGCGTAATAGTGTCCATTTTCATACCAAGCAAATGGATCCCAAGATCGGTATTTCTCTTGATTTTGCNCGCCAGCCTGGGGCGGCGGCGTGATTGGATTCGTTGCTAATTTTTCCCATTCATCAAGATTGTCATCGAGTGCAACCGCAAGCGCATTACCAAGGCCAACTTGGTGATAGCAAATAGTCGGCACGCCGTGTTCATTTATAAAACAGTTGCCGCTGTACATGCCATCTAGCAGCCCTGTGGGATGATGACGCCAGTGAAACAGATCAGTNCTGGAAATATGGCCCCANTGATCGGCTTTTTTACCCGCTCGTTTATCCTGAAAAATGTAAAAAAGATGATAACGGCCTTGCCAATAGATGGCCCCATTTGGATCGAACGGAGTCGCTACACCCTCCGGCACAACGAAATGATAACCAGGTCGCCAGCGATCATTGAGTAGTTGCTCGCGGTGTGCCCGCACCACCATCGCAGTGGCGTCAATTGCATCTTTCCGCCCTTGCGTCTGATCATCCATTGAGCGCAATTCCCAATCTACGGTTTCCGAATAGACTAAGCGCCAAACTCCGTCAGATTCCTTTTGTAGACGATGTTTATGGGAAATTCTGCCTTTCGCAGAATCAGTGCGGATTGGACTAATGCTGGCTTCCGAGCCATCAACCGTAATTTCTACCGTACGCAGGTCAATACTAATCTCAAGCTTCGCTGAGCCAATAATCGACGCTAAATGCCAATCGGTCAGCGTCTGCTTGGTATAGCCTTTGCTGTCCCGCCAATCATCTGAATAGGAATTTAGAACGGCATCGGTGTCGTTACTCATACGCGCTGCCACGTGCGCCTGCATCGCCACCAAAACCTCGCTATCAAGACTCACGCCTACACTCCTGAAATAATTGACTGGACACTACTGGGGTGTTTTCGCAGTCTCAAGCGCGCGGACAATTATCCCACCCAGAAACGTCATTTCCCGGGCTTTTTGTATCCTGCATAAATGGGGGAATTGTGCGCAGCGCAGCTATTGCCAAATGAACCAATAATATATGTTGCTAGAATAGTCGCAGGAACAATGATCTAGGAGTAATGATGACTGTAACCTATGAGGAAATACGCTACGAAGTCGACACAGGTGTGGCGACCATTACCATAAACCGACCAGACCAACTCAACGCTCTTACCGATCTAACTCAAGCCGAGATTCGTCACGCATTGGCACAGTCCGAGACCAATGCAGATGTCGTGGGGACCGTACTTACCGGCGAAGGCCGCGGTTTTTGTTCAGGCGTTGATATGAATGCCCTCGGTGGTATGAGCGAAGCCGGCAAACGGCTCGGCAACAACTACGACCATCTCCAAGCCAGCCCTGGCAACCCAGACAATGACCCTAACTACACGTCATCACCGACCTATTTTCTCGGTCTTAGAAAGCCACTTATTGCAGCGATTAACGGTGCTGCAGCAGGTTTGGGGTTCAGCTATGCAACTTTTTGCGACATGCGTTTCATGGAAAAAAGCGCAAAAATCGTCACGTCTTTTGCCCCTCGCGGTCTCATTGCTGAACACGGCACGAGCTGGATGCTGCCAAAACTCGTAGGGCCCTCTAATGCACTGGACATGAACTGGAGCTCGCGCAAAATCAATGGTGAAGAGGCGTTTCGGCTCGGCTATGCAAACCGATTATGCGAGGATGGCGAGTGCGTCGCTGAAGCTCAGGCTTATCTGAGAGAAATTGCGCAAACCTCGGCACCCATGTCGATCATGATGATGAAGCGGCAGATCTATAAGCATCTCAGCAAGGAGCTCGGCGAAGCCATGAGCGAATCCACCGTTTGGATGGACGAGAGCCTTGCGCGCAGTGACTTTAAAGAGGGCGTCGCGTCATTTGTTGAACGCAGACCTCCAAACTTTGAAAAAATCACCGTCTCCGAGTAGCAGGCAAAGCCATGAGCAAGTGTGGACTGATTTGACGACCTATCAGAGCATTAATGTCACCACGGTGGATTTTGTAACCACCATTACAATGCATCGCCCGGAGCGTTTAAACGCTTTGACGCTGACAATGGCCAACGAACTGTTTGATGCTCTACATCAATGCGACCGNGATGACGCGACCCGGGTCTTCGTCATTACNGGTGCTGGCCGCGCGTTCTCCGCTGGCGCTGATCTTACAGACCCCGGCGCTGACACTACCCAGTCTTCAAACAGTCCAACGCTGGCGGAACGCCTTTATCAGGCATTCGCCGATATAGAAAAACCAATTATCGCGGCCATAAACGGGGCGGCTGTAGGCGGCGGTTGCACCATGACTCTGCTTTGCGATATCCGCTTGGCAGCAGAGAGCGCGCGATTCCAATTTCCATTTACAAAACTGGGCATTTCCGCAGAGATCGCCTCAACCTACACCCTACCGAAACTCATCGGTGCTGGAAAAGCGATGGAACTGATGTTGACTTCGAAAATGATCGAAGCACCTGAAGCACTCGAAATCGGCTTGATCAATCAATGCGTAGCTGATGAGGAATTGCTCGAGGTGACAATGGAGATGGCGACGGTCATTGCAGGATTTCCGCCTCTATCGGTGCGCACAAATAAAGCCACGCTCAAACAAAATGCCGATATCGAGACCCAGTTTCGTACGGAAAACATGGCTCTTGCCGTGCTCAAACAAACGCATGATGCGAAAGANGCCGCGGCGGCATTTCGCGAAAAGCGCCCTCCAGTGTTTACCGGCCGCTAGCGAGCAATGCAGCCGGTTAACGCATTACGAGCATCCTCACTTTGCTCTGTTAACTAAGGAGTAACATACTGATGAACGACGAAGAGCAATATCTGTTTGATCTGCGCGGCTTCATCGTTGTGCGGAACGTATTGCAGCGCGATCAGATTGACGATTTGTCGCAACGACTCGAATCTCACCGAGTCAAAAACCCAAACCCGATATTGGGTTCAGACCGAACAATATTTCGCAACGAGCATGACCCTGCCTGGTCTGCAGCCTCACTACTGGAATTGGGTGGCGGTTATCTTGATCTCATTGACCTGCCGGCTCTCAAGCCTTACTTGACCATGCTCCTTGGTAAGCATTATCGCCTGGACCATGACTATGCAAAAATCGACAGCAAAATGCCTGATCGCGAAAAAACCCTCTATCTGCATGGCGGTGGACAGGGTGCCGGAGGCCCGGCCGATTTAGTCGGCCCAAGTGACGGCGGACAATGTTTTTACCGATACAGTAACGGCCGATTTTTTAACGGCTTGGTTGCCGTTGCATTTGAGCTTGACGACATCAGCGCAGAAGACGGCGGCTTCGCCTGCGTTCCAGGCAGCCATAAATCAAATATCGGCTTGCCCAGCGCGTGGCGGCACAGCAAAACCCAAGCTGAGGTTCCGGACTTTGTGGAGCAGGTTGCCGTAGCGGCTGGAGATGCGATTATTTTCACTGAAGCCTGTGCTCACGGCACCGTTCCTTGGGAGGGTGGCTCCGATCGCGAACGCAGAACACTTTTCTACAAATACTGCCCACACGCAGTCGCGTGGAGTCCTTGTTATTACAATGCGAACAACTACCCCGGCCTAAGCACTGAGCAGCGACAAATGCTTATGCCCCCTAGCGCCTACGGTCCTCATGCCATCACGGAGCACATCTGGCAGAAAGCGCAAGACGAACAACTTGAGCTCCAGCAATTGCGCGCTGAACTGGCCGAACTTAGAGGCTCAGACTAGCGCGGAATGACAGATCGTATAACTATAAGCAATATCGGACAGACACTGACATATAGGCCGGCAGCATGAATAACCAACCCTATCTCCCCGCAAAAATTTTCAACAACCGCAGCGAGACAACGCCAAGGGTGATGGTTGCACCGCAACGCTATATTCAAGGCCCGGGCGTGCTCAACCAACTCGATCGTTACCTCTCTCTGCTCAACGTTCGCCGCGTCGGCATTCTTGCATCCCATCGAGGTCAGGCTGCTGAGGGGCAGCGTATTTCGGCAACCCTGAACAGCAGTGATATTGAATCCGTCGCGGCAGTCTTTGCCGGCGAATGTTCGTTGACCGAAATTGAAAAGCACGCGACTGCACTTGCAGACCAAAATATCGATTGCCTTGTCGCGGTGGGTGGTGGCAAACCGGTCGATGCTGGGAAAAGTATTGCCTACCGTTTGGATGTTCCCGTTGTCATTGTGCCCACTCTCGCTTCCAATGATGCGCCTTGTTCAGCGCTGTCGGTCCTCTATACACCCGAAGGCAACAATGATGGAGTAGAGTTTTACCCAAGCAATCCCGCAATGGTAATTGTGGATACCAACATCATCGCCGCCGCAGGTGAGCGCTATCTGGTAGCGGGAATGGGCGACGCTTTGGCCACATGGTACGAAGCTCGGGTTTGCCTTAACAATCCCGACGCATTAACGCCACTCGGTGCCAGACCAACGCTTGCTTCTTGGGCGATTGCTGAGGTCTGCGCTCGCACCCTGTTTGAACATGGCCAAGCAGCCAGTCGGGCTGTTGTTGCCAATGTCTGCGATGACTCGTTGGAGCGAGTTGTGGAAGCCAATACACTGCTCAGCGGCATCGGCTTTGAAAGCGGCGGTCTTGCCCTCGCCCACCCCTTAGCACTGGCATTTACCCAAATCGACGCCGTACACCATAAATATTTACACGGCGAGATGGTTGCCATGGGGACTGTTATTCAGCTGGCACTGGAGCAATCCGAGGAAGCAGAGGATGTGACCCGCTTTTTTGCCCGCATTGGTTTACCAACACATATGGCGCAATTATCCTTATCCCTCGACGATACGACCGCACTCGATACGATCATTGAATCCGCTTTAAAAAATAAAAACGCTCACCACATGCCGATTCCGGTTACTGCTAACTCATTACGCGACGCCATACTGAGCGCGAACGAGCTCGGAAAAAAAGTAGCGCTCGAGATCGGCGACGAAGCCTACCGCCGATTACACGAGCACAAATAACAAGACCAATTCTGGGGTTGCTAGCACCGGCTTCGCACATAAAACGGCCACATCAAAATAGAGCCAGACCAGCAATCTAGTTAACGGTTTCTTGAAAAAATGCTGCAATCCCGTCAATCGCGGCGAGCGCCTCGGGAATATGGGTGAATACCTGGAAGTCATGAAAAGCGTTATCAAATATTTGGATCTGGCTCGCAACACCCGCAGCAAGTGCCCGTGCCTGCAATTGGGTTGAGTCGTCGCGCATGGGTTCATCTTGGGCGACCTGAATCAACAGCGGTGGCAAACCACTATGATCGCCAAATAACGGCGAAAAGCCGACCGTNTCCAAAGGATAATTACCCGCATAGCTCTGCATAGCGCTCTGAAATTCGCTGCGCCGCGTGCCATAACTTTCACCACTCGCGGTGCCATCTAACCAAGGCGATAACAAAGCCGCAGCGCCACTGCCCGGCCAACCTTGTTCCTTTAATGTTTGTAGACACGCCAATGCCAGCCCACCACCAGCGGAATCACCCACCAGCATAATCCTTTCTGGAGCAATCATTTGACTCAAGTCAATAAAAGCNGACACCGCATCGTCCAGTGCCGCGGGATAACAATGCTCGGGCGCAAGACGATAATCTAAGCCATAGACTGGGGCTCCACAGGCCACGGCAAGATAGCTCATGAACGAGTTGTAACCAGCAAGCGAGCCGACCCGATAACCACCGCCGTGAAACAACAAAATTGCTCGGTCTNGTCGCGCACCAGTAGGTAGNCACCTCCTAGCAGGCCGNCCACCGAGCTCGAGATCCTCTCGTATGACACCTTCAGGAACCTTAAGTGGCGCCATAAAGGCATCAAGCCCAGCCCTTTCTTCAGCGACTGTCGCTGGGCTTTTTTTTTCAGCCGATGACGAAAAGCTCGCGAGAAAAGCACGCATTTCCTTACTNATCATAAGCTCACCTGAATTTATGTACGCTAATGACTCTGCAGTCGCTANGGAGTGGCGGCTTCTAGATCTGGTAACAAATAAGTGCGCTGAATTTCGCCGTCGTGCGGGCTCTGCGAGAAAGCCTCATCAATCGGGAGTTCATCGCCTCTAACTGAGACCTCATACCCAATCACTGCTTCCAGCAACGTCAAAAGCAGCTGCAGACGTTTGTAACTCAAGACACGAAAATTTTCTGGGTTAAAGCTGTCGCGCAGCGCGCGATGCATGGCCACTATATCCTGCATGGAGAGAAACGCATCGACCAGGCCCATAAGCGCCTTACGCGAGCGCAGATCAGTTTGGGTTGTGAGCAACGGTGTCGCTTGCTCTTCGAGGATAGAACTCTTTGTCTTCANGACGATGAAATTTACCGACCGGCCCGACAAGGGCATTTTCGCTCCTGCACAGCCGGCATGCACAAATAAATCTAGATCCGTTTGTGCAGGCCCAAGAATCCCCACCGGCACCAGCTTGTAGAGAATTTTTCCGTATCGAGTTTCTACCCGATCCAACATCTCCTGGATCGAAAAAAGCTCNTTACGAACACGCACCTGCATGTCGCGCTCGTCTACCATAATCATGTAGTTTATTTTAGGGTCTGCAAAAATCATTTCGCAGGTTTGCTGAGGTACGTTGCGGTTATCAAGGTAGAGCACGCCTTGATTCTTAGTCGCCGCTAACACTTTCTTGACACTATTAAATACTTCAACCGCNTCGCTGACAAAACCCGGCACTTCGGGAGACCAGACGTGGGTGAGCAATGGAATGTAAGTTTTCGAATGTGGCTCACTCGCAATGATTTCGCACACTTTAAAGCTGCTGTTAGAGAAACCCTCAGCTGTGGGCAGAAACTCTATCTTGCGTGCGAATTTTTTCTGTAGCTCAGAGACGTGGACAATCAAACGCGTTTGCGCGCCAACTCTTTCGCTGCCTATCTTTAGCAACCGCTCGGTTAGATTTCGCACCAAATCCGCATCGTATAGATTGCGCGAGAGCCGTTTATGCGTNGCGTGCAGACTAATATTTTCACCCAGCCCTCGGGCTATCTCGGTTAAATTAACTGAGCGCGATACGCTGATACCTTTGAGCATACTGTGGACAAACTTGCGCTCAACTTTGCCCAAAGGTTGAGCCAGCGAATCCGCACAAAGCCGCTCCGCGAATTCATTCAGACTTAAATTCTGTTCTCCGTAAGTCACAACACGATCCCCCAAGATTTGTCGTCACTAATTTTCGGCGCTTCGTTTTTGCCACCCTTGCGCGTTACTGCCACTTGCCAATGTTTTATCTAGTCACTGTTAGCGGCTTTCCTACTCAGTGTTGAAACAATCCGCCGCAATATTTCATCGTTTCTGCCCTCATCCATTCGCCAAAATTAGTTCATGCGGCGCACGGTTCGATAGAGCGAAAATTCCCCCAAAACTAACCGGCATCTAGACCACAAAGACTAATGAAATCGAGTTTTTGCGACTCGCTCATTGCAGAAAAATCCGGCACACCCAGAGCTGTGGTTGGCCAGCCCTCGAACTCCGGCGACTGCGTTTGCAAACTAGCCGCGATGTTATGCAATCCGCCACCCGCTTCTACGCCGTAGGTTAGCGCAGCAATAATGGGCTTAGGCCACACCGGCGAGGGCACCCCACCCATGTCCGGCTGGAATCCCAAATAGGCCTCCATCTGAGCAACCAATTGAGCCTCATCAACACCGCGCTGCTTTTGCCCAGCGCTGCCGTAAAGAGTGCGCGATTGGTTGCATAAGTAGGCCCAACGTAGCTTGGCATGAAATCCGGGTATGTTTAGGCATGCTTCCGGGACGCCATCACCACCAGAAATAACGCCGTCTTGCACCATGAAATAATACCCGGCAATCGGTCGGTCTGAGTTCACAAGACGATCGGGTGGGTGCGTGTAGGTTTCGCTGAAAGCCCAGGACAGATCGTCCGGAAGGCCGGCAGACTGAAGAATTTTTACACCATAATCGGCGCAGGCTTGACCCCAAGACTGAGAGCCAAATTCACCCACCGGATCTAGCGTACTTACATCGATATCAAACATACTCATCCCCCCANTGCTTGATCTTCGACCTCTGGCTGGATCGTTTCAAGCGGCACGCGCCAATATTCCCCCAAAATTTAACCTGTCATCTAAAGCCTCAGTCGCTGTATTTAGAGGGGCTGTCAATCGCAGTAGCGGACGCGAAGCCTATTTCTCGCTTCACTGCTGTCGTTTTGGGTGAAGTAAATACTCCGCCAGTTGACCCTCTCTGTCGGCATTTCTAGTCTTAGCTCCCTTTTCTCCGTGGCCGCTAAAGATCACTTCTATGCATTCATTGGAAAAAACACTGATAAAAACCGAACTCAAGCAGCGTCGCGAGGAAGGCTGCGATGTGGCCGGTATCGCACAGCAAGTCGCTCAGGCGTTTGCTGACGACGCTGCCGATCAAACCTTCGAAAAACTCTACGATGACCTCATAAGCCTACCCGTCGATGACGCCTTCCCCTTCAGTGAGCCGACAACCTTAGCGGCAATTCAGGCCGCACGACCGCACAATGGTACTGACCAAATCTTCTCCTACGACCGTGCCGCGATTGCTGATCAAATCCATGGTGGCTGGCTTGGCAGGGCCACAGGCTGCTGTTTGGGCAAACCCGTCGAAGGTTGGAAAAAAGACCGAATTGAGGCCTATCTGACAGACGTCAACGCGCTGCCGCTCGACAACTACATCCCCTATTCCGAAACCATGATTGCCAAGGCACTGAAGCCAAGCACGCTAGGCCATATTAAGTGCATGGATCGTGACGACGATATGGACTTTACCGTCCTTGGATTACTGGCTTTGGAGCGCAAAGGTGCTGCGTTTACGGCCCGAACAATAGCCAACGTATGGTCCGCGCATATGCCCTTAGGGCTTACCTATACTGCCGAGAAGGTAGCGTACAGAAACTTCGCGCTGGGCATCTGGCCGCCGCATTCGGCACTTTTCCGCAACCCGTTTCGTGAGTGGATTGGCGCGCAAATTCGCGCCGACATTTTCGGCTATGTAGCACCCGGGCGCCCTGAAAAGGCGGCAGCACTGGCTTTTCGCGACGCCAGCATTTCCCACGACAAAAACGGCATTTACGGTGAAATGTTTGTTGCAGCCATGATTGCCGCTGCTTTTTTCGCCGACAGCGCGGCATCTATTGTGACCGCAGGCCTCAATGAAATACCCAAAGACAGCCGTCTTGCCGCAGCCGTGCGCGCTACACAATCTTGGTGCCAAGAGGAACTTGCGTGCGGCGCCCCAGATTGGGAGCAGGTCTGGACCAAAATCAACGAACACTACGGCCACTATCACGGCGTACACACGATCAATAATGCAGCACTGGTAGTTTTAGGTGTCTATTTCGGCTTTAATGATTTTGAGCAAGGCATTGTCGCCACCACTCTTGCAGGGTGGGATACCGACTGCAATGCGGCCACTGTAGGGTCGATTCTAGGAGTAAAACTTGGCGCGCAGGCACTGCCGAAAAAATGGACCGGCGTGCTAAACGACCAACTCGTATCTGCTGTGCGCGGCGAAAATCACAATAAACTGTCCGATCTTGCCGAACGCACGACTGCCATTGCCGAGACGCTATGGAGCACCGCAGATGAGGAGCCTACGGCAACACTTTCTGGCGATGCTTCTGGTGTATGGGAACTAGAAACGGGTTGGGGCGCACACCTTCTCAAACTCAGCGAGGGCACCGTCTTCTTAATAGACGACGAGTTGGGTCCGTTCAAGATAACCGCCAGCTCTCTCGTTAATGGCGAACTGAACTTCAGTTTTGCCATCGACAAAGGCGATTGGGATTTTGCGGTTGATTTCGAAGGCCGACTAGACGGCGACAGTATCGAAGGCTCTTACTACCCCGGCGTTGTGCCGGTCACCGGAAGGCGCATGTCGCACGCCGACTAACCAATACAGGCAAACCCAGAGACGCCAAATATGGCAAATCAAATAACGTCTGANCACGACTAAANGAGGAAGTTTGATATGAAGATTACTGACGTCAAAGTCACCGTATGGGAATGGAAAGACATCCCACCGACTCGATACACTCTAAACGTGAAAAGCTCCGGCACTCGCTCCACCCACATGGCATTGGTGCAAATCATCACTGATGACGGCATCGTAGGACATGCCTTTCTCGGTAACGCGTTGAGTTCTCTCGGCAACGATGCCCAGCTGATTGTAGATCGATTTAAGCCAATGCTGGTGGGTCAGGACCCCTTGGCACGAGAAAAAATCTTCCAACGGATGTCGACTTGGGCTATGGGTCCAATCCTGCGCGTGATTGGCGCTATCGACGTTGCGCTCTGGGATCTCGCCGGTAAAGCTGCCGGTGTACCGATCCATAAATTAATGGGCTCCTATCGCGATGTTGTACCGGCCTACGCAAGCTCAGCTGTCTTTGAGCACACCGAGGAATACGCCGAAGAAGCTGTGCGCTATAAAGAGGCCGGTTGGAGCGCCTATAAGATTCACCCGCCCGCCATCGCCGCATGGGACATCAAAATTTGTGAGGCGGTTCGCCGGGCCGTNGGCGATGACTACCGCATCATGCTGGATTCAACTTGGTCGTACGACTACCCAGATGCCCTTCGAGTTGGTCGTGCGGCCGAGGCTCTGGACTTTTATTGGTACGAAGATCCGCTCGCTTACGACGACATTAACGGTTACATCAAACTGAAGCAGGATCTGCGAATCCCGCTGATGGCTACCGAAATGCCGAACACTGGACCCACGGCTTATGCCCCATGGATCATGCACAACGCCACCGACTATCTGCGCGGCGACGTGGCCATTAAGGGCGGCTTAACCTCCTGCCTTAAGACCGCCCACACTGCCGAAACGTTTCAAATGAATTACGAGGTGCACCATGGCGGCAATTCGCTCAACAATGTAGCGAATTTGCATCTAATCATGGCGGTCAAAAACTGCGAATACTTTGAAGTGCTGCTACCAGACGAGGTTCAAAAACACGGCTTAGTGCAGGATATCGAAGTGGACAAAAACGGTATGGTGCACGCTCACCAAGGCCCGGGACTAGGTGCTGAAATTGACTTTGAATTGATCAAACACAATAAAGTCGCGGAGCTCTGATTTAGGCCACATCATGCAGGAGTTTAATGGAAAAACAGTTTTCATAACGGGCGGCGCTAGTGGCGTTGGCTTAGGCATAGCAAAGGCGTTTGCTAAGGCAAATGCAAATGTCGTGATTGCCGATATTCAGACCGACCGACTGATCGACGCAGAGCAGCAACTGCGGGCGCTGAGCAAACACGTTCTGGCCATTGAGGCAGACACCACCGATGTTGCATCACTGCAGCGTGCGCAAACGGAAATTGAGGCCGCCTTCAATCCTGTTAGCGTGCTGTGCAATAACGCGGGCATTGGTGGCGGCGGCAAAATACTTGAAACAGCGGAAGAAAAATGGCGGCGCGTCACCGAGGTGAACCTCTGGGGACCGTTAAATGGCGTGAAGGTTTTTCTGCCGGGCATGTTGGCGCGCGGCGAACCAGGCCACATAGTTAATACTGCCTCTTTTAGCGGCATTCAGGGGCATCATTCTCAGGGCGCTTACGGCACCAGCAAATTCGCTGCAGTCGGGTTTTCGGAGTTTCTGCGTAACGACCTCGAGGGCACCTGCATATCGGCATCCGTGCTGTGTCCCCATGTCGTTGACACCCCAATTTTTTATCCAGATCTAAAACCAAACGAGACCGAAGAAATTCAAGCACGCAGGGAAAAAATGCCTTGGCTACAGGAAATTGCGGTATCTGCGGATACTGTCGGTGAACAGGTACTGGCTGGTATCCGCAACAATGAGCTGTATATTTTCTGTGATGGATCTGATTCACGAGAGATGCTTGAAGCTCGGTGCAGAGATTTAATCGGCGCAATGAACCGACAATTCCCGAATTAGCAACACCCTTCTAGCACAGGCTTTAGCAGGAGAGTAACCATGAGCGAGGCAACGTACACATTAGATTGGCAGCAACTTGCAGATATGCCCGTTGCCAAATGGGAACCCGCTAGCCTNCTCATCGGCGGCAAGCTATATGTGTTGGGCGGCTACGAGAACTACATTATGTCGAGTAAACGACTGCACGTTTTTGATCCCGAAACTGAGATCTGGACCCAACTTCAGGACTTACCCAGCGCCCTATCTCACGTCAATCTGGTTCCCGGTGAGTCAGGATTTTGGTTTGCCGGCGGCATGAAGGACAAGGTNCATCCTGGCAAAGACCACATTATTGCTGAGGTCTGGCACTACAATATCGAACTTAATCGCTATACCGCCGCACCGCTTCTGCCAGGACCACGCGCAGGCGGCGGACTGGCGCGCCTAGGTGATGACTTGCACTATATTTCCGGACTGATGGCTGACCGTGATACGGATTCGCCCGATCACTGGGTATTAGATCTCGCGGCATGGCGCAAGGGGGAAAAAACCGACTGGGTTGAGGCGGCACCCCTACCTATTGCCCGCAACCAGCTCTCGGTTGCGGTACTTAATGAGGAGATTTACGTCATTGGTGGGCAATTCAATCATGACTCCCAGCAACTNGATCAGACCAACGTCGACATTTACAACCCAACAACTAAAGCATGGCGTGCCGGCCCATCACTCCCCTATGGTCATTCCCACTCGGAAGGGGCCACCTTTGTCTATGACAATGCAATTTGGATGATCGGGGGCCACCACACGCCTACGGGTGACAAGAAGAGTTTTTGCGGCGACGTGTTAACGCTTAAAGCAGACGGCGAGTGGGCGCTACAAGGTAAACTGCCTAAACCCATTTCTTCTCCGGCTGCATCAATAGTCAAAAACAAGCTCTATGTCGCAGGGGGATGGGATGGACGCCGAGAAGAGGCAACGGAAAAGTGGCTGTCGTCACCGGAAGTCTGGGTGGCAGCGATCAGCGCGTAGATCGTGCGCACTCAGCCATGATAGCCCCAACAGCGACAGCCTTGGCCTAGAGCATCAAAANTTCCCCGCGGCAGCCCGCAATTGAACCTCGTCCTCGCGTAACAGACTGCGCAAGTAATCTGGGTCCTCGCTGGCTGCAATCATATTCTCCGGTATTCGACCTTTGAAATCTTGAAACGGCAACATGTAGGGTCGACAGTGCTGACCGATCATAGTGACGCGCAGCCCAGGCGTAGTTTTACGATAAGAACCGTGCCACAAACCGCCATTAAATAAGACTAAGGATCCTTTCGGCGCCGAAACCGGCACCGCCTGCGGCAGCGCTTCACCCAGTTCCGGTAACCGCTCTGCACGATGACTTCCAGGCACATAGGCCAGCGCTCCGTCCTCGCGAGAATATTCCGTTAGCGTCCANTTCATATTAGCAATATGCGGCAACTGCCAATTCCAAGGCGCTGGCACCGCACTCTGATCCGCGTGAAACCCAGTGGTTTCTTCTGTCGGCCAAGCCTCTGGTGTTTGCCACTTAATCCAACCATCGCTCACCGCAACACGATGCCCGACGCCGAGTAAATGGGTCATCAGGGCCTTTTTCACTGGATGCGTAAGCACATCTATGAATATAGGATCCTCATATATGAGATGAGAAAAAATCATATGGCCGATCTCACTGGGGCGACCGGAAAACGCTTTCGCAGGGTTTTTGTCCAGTTCGAACTTCGCGTCTGCGCGGGCCTCGCCAACTCGCAAAATTGCGTCCCGTAGTCGATCTACCCAAGTGTCCGGAAGCCTCAGAGTGTCCTGATCGACTACAGTCAAACCGACCTCGTCAAGCTCTTCGAGATGACAAGCCAGCCCATATTCCGCAACGATTTCGTCGATATCTATNTCTTCTTCAATAATCATGGCTAACCTACGCGTTTTGCAATTCAACGAACTTTCTATAGGCACTCGTCGGCTGCGCCATTAGGGACGCATGATTACCGACATCGCGCACCCGCCCCTCTTCAAGAAAAATAATGCGATCCGCTTCTCGTATCGTCGACAATCGATGGGCGATCACCACGACCAATCGCCCTTGCGCGGTATTGCGTAGAGCTTCCACCAAAGCATTCTCTGTTTTGGGGTCAAGGGCGGCAGTCGGCTCGTCGAGAACTATGATGGGTGTTTCCCGAACAAGGCCTCGCGCAATCGACAAACGTTGCTTCTGACCCACNGACAACGTATCACCACCCTTGCCAATCACACTGTCGAGACCGTCCGGAAACTGCTCAATGAATTCCATGGCGCCAGCAAGCCGGCAAGCTTCAAGTATCTGCTCCTCGGTAGCCTGCGGATTCGCCAGCAACAAGTTGTCACGAACACTCTCGGACAAAAGCATATGTTCCTGAAAGACATACGTGACCTGTTTGCGAATTTCGTTTACACCGGCATCCGCCAGATCTACGTTGTCGAAGCGAATCCTACCCGCGGAGGGCCTGATATAACCGGGCAGCAGATAGGCTAGGGTCGTCTTACCAGCACCGGTAGGGCCAACGATGGCGACTAGTTCACCGAGAGGCAGCGATAAACTTACGTCATTCAATACCGGCCTACCATCGGGATAAGCAAAGCTTACATTCTCGAACTCAACACTCTTTTCAATTATCGGTAGGGGATCGGATTCGGTATCGAGTTCTGAAGTGTAATCAATAAAGAAAAATACGCGTCGTACAGCCGCAACATTTCGTTGCAGGTCGATCCAATACTTACCGGCGAGTCGCGCATTTCCTCCTAAAATAAAGAAAAATCCGGTAAGCACGGCATAGTCGCCAGGCGATAAACTCTCGGCAATAACTTTGTCCGTCGTAAGTACAAACGCNAAACCCAGCGCCACAATGAGCGCAGCATATGACAATGCAATAGCGGCTAGATCCACCATAAAAGCAATACGGTGCCGCTTAAAGGACTCCTTACTCTTGTCGGCAAAATTCTCCGATTCAACCTGCGATCCACCNAGCGACTGCACGGCGCCCATGTTGTCTACGTTTTGCTCCATCTGATTTGTTGTAGACGCGCCCGCGGCACGACTCGCTTGATTGACTCGACGGGCAATGCCGGAAAGCGGAGCAGTAAGGATTAGGGTCATCGGCATTAGCGCTGCAGCGAGCCATACGATCTCCGGCGCAATCGCGCCGTAACTGTATTGCATCATCCACAGCGACAACACCGCATTAAAGAGAAGCAAAAATGGCGCCACAGTCAGCTTGTAGCAAATTTCAGGCAGCATGGGAGCGTCNTACATCACGCGGTACACTGAATCACCGATGCGTTGATCATCGAGTGTCGTCATTTCGAGCCGCGTCAGCCTCCCCATTAGGCTAGTGCGCAGACTGTTTGCCAGCCGCTGAGTCATGCGAATGGTGAGCAATGTTTCTAGCAACCCCCACAGGCCGCTGGTCTGACTACCGCCGGTCGATAATGCCTGCTCCGATTGTGTTGCCGCATCATGCCCTGCAGGTATTCCATCGCGCTCCGTCTGAATGCTGGGCATAGCGCGCATACCGAAGAAGACGAGAAGCACTAGGAATAAGATTGTCAGCGAGATCATGATGTCGCTCGGCGTCATTCCATCTATGAAGTTGAGGAAAGGGTTTAAGAATGGCGGAAAGCGTACGGCCTCATCTATCGGTTGCTGCAGAATCACTTGGTCCACAACGATTTTTAATAACCACGGCAACACAATTGCGGGCAGCAACGCCACAGTGGCAAAAACAACCTTATACGCAAAAAGCTTCTTAACCTTAGTCAGCAAACCTAAGGACCGGCCGATCATGGCAAATGTTTGTATTAGGGATAGATCGGTGTCCACATCAATACGGTCATCGTAACGTGTAGACTCACTCACCTTGAACACCTCGGGTTTTAGCAGTGCCGAGTTCCGCTGCCACAAAATCGGCATACGCACCATTTTGCTCAAGCAATTGCTGATGCGACCCCAACTCTTTGATTACCCCATCTTCAAGAAAAGCGATTTGATCCGCATTCCGAATAGTCGAAAGCCGATGAGTAATAATAAACACCACTCGTGCCCGCCCCCACTCACCAAGATTGGCAATAACCCGACGCTCTGTCTGTGCATCTAGCGATGCTGTCGGCTCATCAAGAATCAATATTGGTGTATCGCGCAAAACCGCGCGCGCAATAGAGATGCGCTGGCGCTGGCCGGTAGAGAGTTTCCCGCCCCGCTCGCCTAGCTCCGTGTCATAACCATCAGGCATCGCCCGAATGAACTCATCTGCACACGCGACTTGTGCTGCAGCGGTAACCTGGCCTTCATCAACATCAGTCCGCCCATAGCGGATATTGTCCGCGACGCTCGTCGCAAATAACACATTCTGCTGCAACGCGATGGCTACGTTTGCGCGAACATCTACCGCAGAAATCTGGCTCAACTCGACCTCGTTGACACGCACTGCACCTGAGTCCGGGTTGTACAGCCGCAACAGCATAGACATGAGCGTAGACTTACCTGATCCAGTCGCGCCAACGATCGCTGTTACCGTACCCGTTTTGGCCGATAACGACGCGCCCTTCAAAATCATGCGGTCCGGCTGATAACCAAACTCTATATTTTCAATGCGCACCGCTTCCAGCGTTTTTGGAAACGCTTGAGGCGATTCCACATCGACAACCTCAGGCTCTAAATCCAGCAAGAAAAATGCGCGCTTCAAACCGGCGACGAGATCCTGAACGGTAGACCAGTAGAACGCTAGCTCCCAAACCTGTGCCGACACTTCTTCACCACGGCCAGACGCGACCTTGAACGCACCAAGGTTCCATACCGCGAAACCCACCAGCGCAATGCTGCCGCCCAAAAACGTCGAATCCTCACGAATCGCCCAAGTGGCCATAAAGTAATCAGCTATGAACACAAAACTGAGGCCAAGAACCGCGACGCTTACGGTCAAAAAGGCAATATATTTGCGCATATCAAATGCGGCATCTAACGCTTTCTGTGAATCCTTCTGGAATTGCTCCATAAGTCTACTTTCGGCACCACTTGCTTTTACTACTCGTATGGCGGCCAGTGTCTCCTGGATCCTTGAAGTCAGATCGCTGTTGTACTCTCGTGACAACGTCGCAGCTGCGCGAATCTTAGGAATATAAAACCGCATGAGCATGACGGTGGGAACCGCTGCTGCCACCACCAAAAACCCCAGAGTCGGGGAAAAGAGTAGTAGCACGACAATCCCGAAGGACGCCCAAGCGACTACACGCAACGGCGAGATCACCATATAAAGCAATACGTTTACAATTGTCGCACTGTCCTGATAAATCCGATAAATCGCATCACCGGTTTTCGAATCACTATGATATCGAAGCGACAAATGCTCTACGCGCGACAGCATCTCCACGCGCAAATCTTGGTTAACACGCTGAAAAATCCACGTCATGTAGTACCAAACGCAAACGCTGACTCCCAACAACAGAGCCGCTAAAATGCCTGCAAGGACAATGACGCGTTCGCGCACCGCCTTACGCTGCTCCACACCTAATTGGCTGTCCGCAGCGCCAGCCGATGCAACGAAGTCTTCATCGAGCAGCAACATCGTAGCCTGTAGCGGCTCGAGCTTTTCGCCCAAGATAATTTTGTTTTCGATCAGATCGGTACCAATAACCGCGGCCCCCAATACGAGCGCGCCGAGCACCGAGTTAATGAGTACAAAGGTAGCGAGGTGTTTCGCTTGCGGACGATAATATGGCCAACAGCGCCAAGCTAATTTCAACGCTTCTTTAACCGACCCGGATTCTGCAGNGGACTCTACCGGTTCTGCCTCTAACACGTTCGCATCAGCGTCCACCATGACTTCCTTCGCTTTGTCTCAGCCCGCGGCTATCTATACCCCTGACGCGCATAGCGCGTCCAAGGCTCCCGCTTGCCGATGCCATAACCATTCAAAAACCCTTCAACCAACCACGACTTNAATTCGGGAAAATCGCTTAACACGTTTATCCGGTCGAGCGCTGCTAACCAAGGCGCCGGGTCGTAACGTACCTGGCGAGGATCATAGACCCCATTCTCGAACACCCCGTAGCACGCGTGCAAAACCCCGCATCGCGGTTGGCCTACGCTGCCTGGATTGATAAACGTCCGACGACCAATCTCGTGCGTGAATTGAACATGGGTATGGCCAAAAAGAACCAGTTCGGCATCTGTACCGTCCGCCAAAAGCTCAAAAACCTCGTCTGCTGCATCCGGCACAGCAGCGAGATCTCTACGGCCGAGATCGCCATGATGAAGATAGGCCGATATCCCTCCAAATTCATACCGCCCAGAATCTGTAAACTGCTCGATTGCGGAGACCGCTGAGGCATCCAGATCTGCCAAAATCCATTCGTTCAAAGCAACCCATTCTGCCGGCCAGCTACGAAATGTACTGGGGTCGAGAACCTCGTCATCATGATTACCGCGAATCGCAACAACTGGCTGCAGCTCACCTAATAGTTTTAGGGTTTCGTTGGCTTGGGGGCCCGATAGCAGCGCATCGCCGAGAAAAATCGTCGCATCCGCGTCAGCCTCGGCCTGCATGACAGCACGCAGCGCTTCGGCATTGCCGTGAATATCGCTTATGAGCAGGATTTTCATCGAGCTAGCTTATTGCCCGTTCAAAGCGAATGAAACCAAAAGGGCAAAAAGCTCCCCCATTTTCTAAAACGGCTCGGTCTTTGGCCTTGCAAGCGACGCGCAGGCTTGTTTGCGGCACTAGTATTTAGCTCCAAGACCTAAAGGTTTTTATAGCAGCAACGAACTGCCTATTGAAATATCGATTTCAACTCGAAAAATTCTAAGTTGCTTAATATCTGTTCGGCGCCGGCGCCATAAAAAACCAACGAATGTTTATAACCATCAGGAAGGTAACAAAACGACGCCGAGGCTGCGCCGTCATTGATAAAAATCTCCAGTGAAGTTAAATCGACGACTAGGCGAAAGGCCAATGACTCGCCATCAGCACAGACCCCCGGTAAGTCCACATATTCTTTTACCAACCCTAGCTTGTGTGGCCTGCCGTTAACCACCCGCAGCCGCGCCGAGGCCCAATCGATTTCCAGCATTTGCCCGCGAACTACTATGTATAAGGCCTTACTCGAGCGCCGAGCGACTGTAAATGAAACGTCAAACAATTTAGCTTCGGATTCAACCGCGAAGGGCGCTCCAGGACTAATGACCGTATTCGCAACAGTNATGCAGGCGCCGCGCAGCGTTTCGAGCTCCGCAACCGGCTGTCGGGTTAAAATCGCATCTGTGCCTGAACCTTTGAGCTTTAATTCAACGGGGATAGACATTTGCTGGTTAAACGGCATCTCTGGNTAAAGGCCTCCAGCCATCCAAGATATCTGCACACATCTACCAGCCGGTGCNTTGCTCCATGTTTGTGCAGCATAGCCATTNAATCCTCGCTCACAGACCTGCATTTCNGTCTCTGGCGCAAACNTCTTGCCATCAAAACTTCCGAGCAAATAACGACCACTGGCACTCCAAAATATCCAGCGTTCAGCGCCAGATTCATCGAACAAAGAGAATATGTCCGGACACTCGGTATCGCCGGGCAATGCCAGCTCCTGAGTTTTTTGCCATTCACGCGCATTCTCAGAGACCAATAGCGCATAGCGATCGTCAGCAAGGTACAACGCCATAATCCATTGCTGNCTGGCCGAATGCCAGATGACCTTCGGATCGCGGTTATCGCCTTCGATCCAATCGACCACTGGATTTTCAACAAATTTAGTCCAATGCTCACCCTTATCTCGACTGTANGCGAGGCATTGAGTGAACGGCCGCGCCGGTTTTACCGCAGAACCTGCGGCGGTATAAAAAGCCAGCAGGGCACCGGCGCCGAAACCGGCTGTGCCAGCGTGGTCTACTACCGCCGACCCTGAAAACATTGCGCCCATAGCGTCAGGATGCAGCGCATGCTCCAGTTGCTCCCAATGCAGCAAATCGCGGCTCACCGCGTGGCCCCAGGTCATATCACCCCAAATCGGCGCGTTTGGATTGTGCTGAAAGAAAAGATGCCAAATGCCATCACAGTAGACTAAACCGTTGGGATCATTGAGCCAGTTTGTTTTCGCGGTAAAGTGGAATTGTGGGCGGTGCAATTCAGCATATGCTTGACTCATGGTCGTTCCTCACCTGATGCGAATTATTGGTTTCCCAGTTTTGTAGTACACCACGGTGAGGATTTCCACCCGCGTGCGCGCCGACTCAACCCCAAAAACCCATTTACTAAGGGGCTAAATGGGTGATCTTCTCCCCATTTGGAGTTTGTAGCATTTCCCGCAGCAGCGATAATAGCAACCGAAAAATCAGTATCCCGGAGCCCGTCTTGATGTACATCACACCACTCGCAACAGACCAAGATTCCCTCGAACGCGTCGGTGGCAAAGGCCGGTCTCTGTCCAAAATGGTTCGCGAAGGCTTCAACGTTCCAACCGGCTTTATCGTAACTACCGACGCCTATCGATCGTTTATCGCAGACAACGGATTACAGGCTGATATTGTTCACAACGCGAAACCACAACTAAAGGACGGGTATCCAGCCTTTGATCAATCTGCCGCAGTTATCAGCGATTTAATACGGCAAGCAGCGATGGACGATGCACTGATCGCAGCCATCAAACGAGCGTATCGTGAATTGCAGGCGGGCGGCGGCGATGACGCTCCAGTTGCTGTTCGATCGTCCGCTAACGCGGAGGACCTTCCAGGACTATCGTTTGCAGGGCAACAGGAAACCTACCTCAATGTGTGCGGCGAAGACGCCGTCGTTAAAGCAGTGGGCGACTGCTGGGCATCACTATGGACCACCCAAGCCATCAGTTATCGACATCAAAATGGTATCGATCAGGACAGCGTAGCGATGGGCGTGGTCGTACAACTGATGGTGCCATCCGAAGTTTCTGGCATTTTGTTTACCGCTAACCCAGCCTCTGGGGAGCGATCAGAGTTCATTATCAACGGGAGTTTTGGACTCGGCGAAGCGGTCGTTAGTGGTCAGGTCACCCCAGATACCTACATCATCAATCGCGAGGATTTGAGCGTTAAAGAGGAGCATCTGGGACCTAAAGAGCAACAAATCATCTCTGATGGCAAAAACGGTGTGCGCATGGAACCGGTTGCTGAAGAAGACCGCGCTAAGTCCTCTATAAGCATCGATCAGTTGCAACAGCTCTGCGAGACCGCGCTAAGGATCGAGCAGTTATATGATGGGTTACCTCAGGACATCGAGTGGGCATTCTGCAATGGCGAGCTGCATTTACTGCAGTCTCGGCCGATTACAAACTTACCGGCCCAGCCTATCGATCTTGTTTGGGAACCTACACCACCGGCTCGGTTTGTCAGCAGAAGGCAGATCGTTGAAAACATGCCCGAACCCATTTCACCGTTGTTTGAAGACCTGTATCTGACTCAAGGGCTGGAATCGCCGCGACCTAAAAGCCTTATGGTGGGTGGTGGTCCTATGTTCGTCACTGTGAACGGCTACGCCTACCAGCGCTTTGATTGGCCGCAAATCATTAAAGAAGCCGATCAGCGCAAGCAACAGCAAGAAGGCTCACTTGGGATATCTGAAGAGGCAATCGAAGCTGCTGAATACAGCGCTTTTGCCGAGCAAATAAAGAAAAGCAAGGCAGCAGCACGTGACGCTGCAGTTGCAGACCTCAAACCGTTCCGAGAGCAATTAGCTGATGACGACCGGGCGAATTATGACGCTTGGTACGCAGCGCAGAATCAGGACGACTTAGACTACTTAATCGTATTGCCAGAAAGCAAAAACCCAACCTACATCGCGTTCAATAACACGACTATAAATGACAACCAACTTAAGTCTTGGCATGAACAAACACTGCCACGCCTCGAGGGCGTTGCAGAAAAATGGCGCACACTGGATGTCCAAACCGCCGACGCTGAAACACTACTCGCAGCGGTCGTTGAGATGGGCATAGAAGAAGGTCGCTACTGGTCCGCAGATTCCAGCCACACGTTCGGAGTAGCAAAATCGACGGACGACCAACTGCAATGCTTTTTGCGCGAAACCCTGCCAGACCATAACTTTATCAGCGGCCAATTCCTGACCGGCATCGAATCTAAGGCGATGCAGGCAAACGCAGATCTGTTCGAGATCGCGAAGCTTGTTCGTGCAAGCGAGCATCTAAGCTACGTGGTGCTTGCCGTTCCGTCGCAATTTCTGCTGCAGACCCTGAGAAATGAAACCGGGGCAGCAGAGGTACTGTCTGCAATCGACAGCTATTTGGCGACCTATGGTCATCAAGGCTACAGTATGGATTTCATTGAGCCGACCCAGATTGAAGATCCTACGGCTCTTTTTGCAAGTCTCAAAGGCATGGTGCGCGACCACAACTATGACCCCAAGAATCAGGCCCAAAAAACCGCGGACATCCGTAGGGAAAAACTTGCCGAGATCTCTGAACTGTTGAGCGGGTTGAGCTACTGGCAGTTCCGCTTTCGCCTGTGGCTTGCATTGAAATACAACTTTATCCGCGAAGAAGTCGCATTTCGCTTCGGTTATACGTGGTCTATTTTACGACCCATGGTCAACGAACTAGGCAATCGTTTGGTCGCAGGTGGCACACTGCAGACAGCAGAGCATGCCTACTTCTTAATCAGCGCGGAACTGGAAAAGGCACTGGCAGCGCACCAAGAGGGTAAATCGCTACCAGAACTTGGCAGGCTCGCGGCGGAGCGCTGCACATTACGGGAAGCCCGTAAATTGCACCATCCGCCCGGCACGCTGCCTGCCGAGGCCAGCGACATGCAATCGATCTCGTTCAAAGAAACGCAAATCAAAAATGACGGAAACAGTAATATTATGCGCGGCTTCCCGGTCAGTTCGGGCACTGTAACCGCGAAGGCCAGCGTTATTCTGGGCCCCACCGAGTTCGATAAAATGATCGCTGGAAGCATCCTCGTTAGCCCACTGACGACCCCGGCCTGGACCCAGTTGTTTGCAAACGCTGTGGGTTTAGTAACCGATGTTGGCAGCATTCTTGCGCATGGCTCTATTGTTGCCAGAGAGTACGGAATTCCCGCAGTTCTGGGCGTTGGCGACGGCACAAAGAGGATCAAACACGGCCAAACAATTACCGTGGAAGGCGATTCCGGCATCGTAACAATCCAAGACGACGAGTAAATCAATCTTCTGCGGCATGTCTGATTGGTTGCCGCGTCAGCTTGGTATTTCGGGCTAAACCTCGTCCTCTATTGCGATGGCCCTAACCCAGGTACCTTCCATCGATTCAACATTGAGTGGCAAGCTGAGAAAAAACACTCGTTCCTGAGTCAACGCTTGAAGATTATCTAGGGGATACACGATAGGAATGTTATTCCCGGTCATTGCGCGGTGGGTAGGACTGTTGTTAGGTTCAGGCGCATCGGTGTTGGTTTCCCAACTGATACCGGGGACACCGACCCCAAGCATTTTGATTTTTTTCTCTTCCGCCAGCCAAAACGCCGTATCACCTTCAATCCAGGGTTGGTCGTCACCACTCCACTTACTACCGAGCAAAACAATATCGCCCTCCCTAACGTTCTCCAGATGCTCGGGCAGAATCGGCTGCCCTTTTAGATGATCAAGCATGCAAACGACGGCTTCACCAAAGTATGTCTGCAGCGGCATATCCCAGATTCCGAGCATGCCCTCGGGCAGCTCAGTCCAATTATCGTTATGCCCTACACCCAACTGAATATGACTGCCCATATGCCCACTCAAGCCGCCAATAGGCCACTCTGACACTGTGCCGGCATTGGTCCCAACCAGATGCTCAATGGTGCCATCGCGTTCGTTGACGGTCTCTTCAACGATCCACGGCATGTTGTAAACATCGCGCGTACCGTCCTCTATGGCGCCATTAAGTCGCGTTAGGCGCGACACGAGCTCTACAGTCAGATCAACGATCTTAGCGTTGTTTAAACTATCGAATAGCGTTTTCATCATGCGCACCCTCTTATCTCTTCGCCTTGATGTATCCTCGCGCTTAACCGCTGCGCCCTACGCATCTGGCGCCTCAAATGCAATTGCGCGGATAAAGCTAGCCTCTGATTTCGGCGTATTTAATGGCAAGCCGAAATAAAACACCCGCCCCTGCTTGAGTGTGTCAATGTTCACGAGCGGATGCGCGATTGGTACGTTAGCGCCTAATAACAATCGTCGGATTGGTGAATTCTCAGGCGCGGACACTTTTAGCGCGTACTGCCATTGCACACCAGACGCCTGAAGTCCGAGCATCCTGATCTTCCTGTCCTTTATTAACCAGTGAGCCGTTTGCTCGGATAGCCAAGGCTGCTGCAGACCTTCATAACAACTCGTCATCAACACAATGTCGCCCTGATCAATCTGTCCTAGGTGTTCGGGCAATATCTCTTGCCCGCGCAGATCGCCTTTTTGGCTTTTCATCTTGAAGCCCTCACCAAGAGGGTAACGCTCAGAATCGTCATCCGCCCTAGGCTCAAGATGGTCGAGGTTGACCACTGAGGCTGGCCCAACAAAGGTTTCCAGCGGCATTTCCCACAGCCCCCGCATATCCGCCGGCATACCCGGCCAGTGGTCAATATGGCCTTTGCCGCCCTGAACGTGCGCACCGTGGTGCGACGTCATGCGCTCCTGATGCCACACCGCATCGTCTTTAGGCGCTGAATACAAGGTAAACAGCGAGTTGTCGCCGGGAAAGCGTCCTTCCTGCATCACCCAAGGTTTACCGTAAGGGTCACTGGTGCCTTCTTCGATGCTGCCATCAACCCGATGCACTCGTGCCTTGATCCGCGGACTCAGATCGATAGCCCGATAACCGTCAAATGAAATCATGATAACGCTCGCCTGTGTATCCGGGACCAGAGTACGCAATCGAATTTAGCGGGCAACCAGGGGGCGATGGTATTCACCCATTTACCCGCCCAAAATCAGAGTCGTGTTCACACCTAGATGAACGATCCGTAACTGACTTTCTGCACGCGATCGAAAAACTCTCGCCACTCCTCTTTGGTGAGCAAATAAGGTTCGCCAAATTGACACGCAAGCAAGTATTGACGGCACATAATTTCAAGGCGGTGCGCAAGAGATACGGCATTGGGGAGATCCCGGCCACGACAAATCATGCCATGTGCGCCCAACAAGCAGGCCGAACGTTTATCCAAAGCCGCAGCCGCATCTTGCGCAAGCTTCTCCGTACCGAAGGTCGAATAAGGTACGCACGGCACATCGGCACCGCCAAACGACCCGACCAAATAATGAAAGCCCGGCAAACCGCGACCTTGGCAGGCTAGGGCCACACAATGATCGGAGTGAGTATGCACCACCGCCTGAGCCTTGGTCTCTTTGTAGATTGCGGCGTGCATCCGCCACTCGCTCGAAGGCTTGCGCTCACCACTCCACTCGCCGTCCAGTGTGACCTCTACCACATGCTCAGGCGCAATATTCGAACCTGTTGCGCCAGAGGGTGAAATCAGCATGTTGTCGCCTAAACGGCAGCTCACATTGCCCGAAGACAATTCATTAAGACCGGTGGCTTCGAGTTGTTTGTATTGCTCGGCGAGCTGAGCTCGCAAGGTCTCTTCATCGTACTGCTGTGCCATTACACTCCCCAAAAATTAATGCTGTTCTGCAAGACGCATCCTATCCAACGCTTGGAAAAAGAAATCATCCTGCCCTAAGGCCCCAGCTTTGAGCACCAATGAAACCGGCTCTGGGGCAGCTTGATGGCAGTAACCACCACCCAATTCATCGAACGCAGACACCTCAACGCGGGCAATGTCGAGGGAATTAATTACCTGTCCAGAGGTTTCACCGCCAGCCACCACGAATTTCCGAAAGCCCAGAGCAAACAGACCCTGGGCAACTTCGCCGATAATGCGGTCAGCCAGAACTGCAGCACCCTCTCGACCCAACACGGCCTGATTCTTTTCAACATCGTCAACATCATCCGAGGTGGCAATTGCCAGCGGCTGATCCTCCGGCTGAGTTTTTACCCACGCTAAAATTCTCTGCACACACGTTACAACGTCTTCTGCCTCGAGTAGATTCACATAAAATACCGGGTGCTGTTGCGCAAATTGCTTTAGCTGGCGAAGCGTCGGCCCTGCGCAACTGCCGGCAATGACCGCCTCGCGTCCAGGCGATGCCGCCAACAGCGTCTTTTGCGAAGTCTCCAGATCTATGCCTTTGCGCTGCCGCCAAGCACGTGAGAGAAAAACCGGCAGTGCGTCCGCTCCGGTAGTTAAAGGCCAATCCAGAACCAATTCACTGATTCGTTCGAGGTCAGCGTCATCCGCAGTGTCGGCTATATAGAGTTTTGGTGCATCCGTTTTGGCCAATAGCGCTTCAACCGCCTTAACCCCCTGAACTAGGGCGCCGTGTGGAATGAGGCCCACCGGTTCTGGGGTTTGGGGCTCGAGCACTTCAACAAGATTAGAGTTCAGCATGGGTGTAACCGGGTCATGCTTTTTAAACGAATCCGCCAACGGCGTCGCACCAATAAACATCCTGCCCTGAAACACAGTAACCGTATGCCGCGGAAAAGCCGGGCAAAATATTGTCTGGGAACCNCCGCTGGCCTCCANCATAGCNAGCGCCACAGGGCCNATATTGCCACGATCGGTGCAATCAAACGTCGCGCAATACTTATANTAAAACCGCTCAATACNCAGCTTTTTCATGGCNGCAACAACGGCTTGCGCTTCATTCACCGCCAANTGTGGATCAATNAGGCGGATCTTTCTCGCCACCACNACGGCTTCCGCGGAGACNGGGTCTATCGCCGCTAGGGCTTCAACAGAGCTTACCAGCGGACAACGGATNCCCTCGGCCTCAAGCAGGCTCGCGACCATCATGCCCCCGGTAAGATCATCGGCAAGTATTCCCAGTTCCAGCACGGCAGTTCCTATTCAATCTGCTGTGCCGACATCGTAAGCGATTCTTGCGCTGGAGCATCCGCACTGGCCACACAAAGTCACCCAAATTTGCCAGATCGAAAATACTCAAAGACAAAGTTAATACTGTACGGCTGGAGTAGATATTCGCCCCACTACGATGACGGCAAAAACACTGGAAATTGGGGGAAAACGAGGTGTCTGGCATGTGTAAATATTCCAATCGGGATATACAGTATCGCGCAGATCAACAAACGAGACTGCGAAAGACCGAAAAATGCAGGAAGCAGAACTCAAAG
>PAFJ01000042.1 GCA_002704325.1 Gammaproteobacteria bacterium
TACGCGCGCTTTACGCCCAGTAATTCCGATTAACGTTCGTACCCTCCGTATTACCGCGGCTGCTGGCACGGAGTTAGCCGGTACTTCTTCTGTCGTTAACGTCAACACAACGGAGTATTAACCCATTGCTTTTCTTCACGACTGAAAGTGCTTTACAACCCTAGGGCCTTCTTCACACACGCGGCATCGCTGGGTCAGGCTTTCGCCCATTGCCCAATATTCCTGACTGCTGCCTTCCGTAGAAGTCTGGACCGTGTCTCAGTTCCAGTGTGGCTGATCGTCCTCTCAGACCAGCTATAGATCGTCGCCTTGGTGAGCCTTTACCTCACCAACTAGCTAATCTAACGCAGGCTCCTCTAATAGCGTGAGGTCCGAAGATCCCCCACTTTCCTCCTAAGAGCGTATGCGGTATTAGCTCGAGTTTCCCCGAGTTGTCCCCCACTACTAGGTAGATTCCTACGCGTTACTCACCCGTCCGCCACTGTACTCACACCGAAGTGCTTTCTCGTTCGACTTGCATGTCTAAAGCGTGCCGCCAACGTTCAATCTGAGCCATGATCAAACTCTTCAGTTTAAAAAGGTATTAGCTTTCAGCAAAGCGTTCAGACCGAAATCTGTCAGCGATGCCATGATGCTAGAATCATTTACTCAAAACGAATTACGTGTTCCCACACGAATGGCTTGTTTGTACTTTGCTACAACTTTCTACCGAACCGCTTGAANNCTTCAAGAAACTNAAAATCGGTTTGATTGCAANCTCGATTGTCNCTTGTCAGATGGAGACCGTATTTTGTCACCAGCTGAGATTAGTTAAACACTGTTTGGTAAAGGACGATGGCTGCGGCAACGCTCGCTTTTGACAGCTTGCTTACACCGTTCCTACGCCCAATAAGTTGCGCTATGTACTTGCTATAAATTCTTAAAGAACTACCGCGATCGCTTTTAGCTCCGCGGCAAGGGAGGCGTATGATACGTATCTCAAAGTGAGGTGCAAGCAAAAAAGAAACTATTTTTGCAAAGATAGTTTCGACGCCTGCTTTAATTCTCTCTTACCAACAAATAATGCTGTTTTTTGCCTTTCCGCAATAGAAAGAAGCTGTCGAAGTAGGCCTCGCTGAAGTTAATTTTATGCTTAACATCGCCCACAAGCTGTCCATTCAACCGAACCCCATTTCCTAGGACCAACTTACGAGCCTCACCAGTGGACTTAGCCGCTCCCATAGCCACCATCGCATTCAATAATCCTGAGGCCTCCTCGACCACTGCACTATCGATGCCATCCTGCTGCAACTGCAGAAAGTCCTCGCGCTGCAATTTCGCTTCATCGCCGCCAAACAGGCTTTCACTAATGCGCTCTGCGGAATCTACCGCGAGATCGCCATGAACCATCTGCGTAACTTGGCGCGCCAATTCTCGTTGCGCGATTCGCTGCTCTGGCGCTTCAGCCGCGCTTTCAACTAAAACGCGAATNTCCTGTTGGCTCATAAAAGTGAAAAGCTTCAAAAACTTCTCGACATCCGCATCAGCACTGTTCAACCAAAACTGATAAAACGAGTATGGCGAGGTCTTGCTGGAATCTAGCCAAACCGCCCCAACCGCCGTTTTTCCAAACTTGCTGCCATCAGCCTTGGTTACTAAAGGCATAGTTAGGGCGTAGGCGTCCTCGCCCATATGACGACGAATCAGGTCAATACCAGAAACTATATTGCCCCATTGGTCACTACCACCGATCTGCACGAAGCACTTTTCGCGCTTCGCCAATTCTAGGAAGTCCATCGCCTGCAACAGCATGTANCTGAACTCCGTATACGAAATGCCCTGACCTTCTCGCTCTAGCCGGGCTTTAACGGAATCACGCTGCACCATCGCATTGACTGAAAAATGCTTACCGATATCCCGAAGAAAGGAGATGACATCCAATTCTTGGGTCCAATCTAGGTTATTGCNCACTGTAGCGCCGGCTGATCCCTCAAAGTCAAGGAANCGGCTGANCTGCGCCCGCAANGATTCGACCCACTGNCCGACAATCGCGCTCTGATTCAGNCTGCGCTCGTCAGCGCGCCCCGAAGGGTCGCCGACCAAACCAGTAGCGCCCCCTAGNAGTAGCACTGGCCGATGGCCTGCAAGCTGAAACCGCTTCAANGCCAACAACGGAACAAGCGAGCCAATGTGCAAGCTGTCTGCTGTTGGATCGAATCCGCAATAGACACTACGAGGCTGCGCGAGATGCTCAGCTAGCTTTTCTTCGTTTGAAACCTGTGCGATGAGTCCCCGCCAAGTGAATTCTTCGATTAAGTTTTCACGCGTTTGCTGCATGTGTTGTCAATGTCCTTGAAATTACCTAGCGAAACCGAATTTGCGCGGCACCATAGCAAAACCACTGTAATGTTGCGCCCCCTGCACAACTNTGNNCNTTTTAACGGCTCGCCATATANATATTTCTCTATATAATGCAGCAACTTATCTGTTTTTCTTAATAAGAGCATGCATATACCGCGCTTGCATAAGCAANTGATTTTGGTTGTGGGCGGCTTCTTAATCCTTGTGGGATTAAGTGGCCTTGGCGAGAACACACATCAGGCTGAACTTGACACAGCGCTGGTTGTAACCGCCCCACCACAACAGCAAATACTTGTAGAAACCGACCAAACGGCCGAAGCATCGGAGCTTAGGGTCGAGTTAGTTGATGAGGTAAAGGCCGGGGACAGCCTAGCGAGCATTTTTCTGCGCAATGGATTTAGCTCTAGAGACGTCCACGAGATCACGCGCACCGAGCATGGCAAGCAACTCGCAGAGATCTTTCCTGGCCACCGGTTGGCATTCACAAAGCTCGGTAACACGCTGGAGACACTGACCTATAGTACGGATCGCTTAACGTCCTATACATTCCATCGCGACGGCGACCAATTCACCGCGATCAAACAAGTCTTTCAACCGGACCGAGTAACCACTTATAAACATTCATCCATCGACAGCAGTTTATTCGTAGCAAGCCAACGCGCGGGCTTACCGGATAATCTTACGATGCGGCTGGCCCAGATCTTTCAGTGGGACATCGACTTTGTTTTAGACATTCGGCCTGGGGATGAATTTTTTGTGCTCTTTGAAGAGCTTTATTTCGAGGGTGAGTTCGTCGGCTATGGCGATATTCTGGCCGCTGAGTTCGTTAACCAGGGTAGGCGCTATCGAGCCGTCCAATATCAAACCCAATCTGGACGGAAAGATTATTTCACTCCTGACGGAATCAGCATGCGCAAAGCCTTCCTAAGAGCGCCCGTGGAATTCTCAAGGATAAGCTCTCGCTTTAACATGCGTCGCCTGCACCCCGTTCGGAAAACCGTGCGCCCTCATCGCGGCATCGACTATGCTGCGCCTATCGGCACGCCGATCCTCGCCGCTGGTGACGGCCGCATTAATACCGCAACACGGAATCGCGCCAACGGCCGCTATATAATCATTAATCACGGCCAGCAATTCGTAACTAAATATTTACATCTATCGAAATTTGCTCGAGGGATAAAAGCGGGCAAGCGAGTAAAGCAGGGACAAGTTATTGGCTACGTTGGTGCTACAGGTCTCGTAACAGGCCCGCATTTACACTATGAGTTTCTGGTAAATGGCGTNCATATGAACCCAAGAACTGTGGCATTACCAAAAGCAAAATCAATCGCCAAGGGCGAGCTGCCACAGTTCGCTTTGGCGACCAGACAACACATGCTTTTGCTAACGGCATTCAGCCAACAAATGCCAACCATGGCGGCGGAATGAGCGGNAACAATCTTTACGTTGGCTGCATGACCGGCACCAGCGTTGATGGATTGGACCTCGCACTTGTAGAAGTAGACGNGAACGGTGACATATCCATTCTTGCGGCCACCACTGNGCCACTGCCCGATCGCCTTCGGAACGATCTGCTTAAACTCAGCCAACCCGGCAACGATGACATCGATTTGCTCGGCACATGCGATGCGGCCTTGGGGCGGTTTACAGCGACTGCAATCGCTACTTTCGTTGAAGACCTTGGCTATAAAAAGCAAAATATCCATGCCATTGGCAGCCATGGACAAACCATACGCCACAGACCTCCCGGCACCTCTCCAACGCCTTTCACTCTGCAAATAGGTGACCCCAATATCATCGCCGAAATTACCGGCATCACCACCATCGCAGACTTTCGACGCCGAGACGTAGCCAGCGGCGGTCACGGGGCGCCCTTAGTGCCGAGGTTTCACGCTGAACTATTTACTGCAAACATTGCTGACGCATGCATCCTAAACATCGGCGGCATAAGCAACCTGTCCTTATTGGATAAACACCTCACAGGGTTCGACACCGGCCCAGGAAACGGTCTGCTCGATCAATGGTGCCAACGACATAAAGGGCTTCCATACGATACTTCCGGAGCCTGGTCCGCGGCCGGCAAAGTCGACACTGCGTTGCTGGATGCATTGCTGGCCGACCCATTTTTTGCAAGGCAGCCGCCCAAAAGCACTGGGCGCGAATACTTCAACCTGAATTGGCTCGAGAANATCGCTAACNACCANGGCCTGCCACTGACTGCAGCGCAAGATGTCCAGGCCACATTAGCTCAACTCACAGCAACGACCATCGTCAAGTCTCTCAAGGCTTGGGGCGGGGAAGTTAAGGCAATAATTGTGTGCGGTGGGGGCCGCCTTAACGACGATCTAATGCGTCGTCTTCGCGAGGCCGCAAGACAACTCGCCCGAAAGCCTGATCTAGTTGAGCCTAGCGAACACTGGGGAGTTGACGGCGACGCCATCGAGGCCGCTGCTTTTGCCTGGTTGGCGCATCGCCGTTTAGCGAGCCTTCCAGGCAATGTACCTCGGGTCACCGGCGCTAAAGGCGAACGCGTGCTGGGCGCAATCTATTGAGGTAACAGCTCACTAGCCCAAACTCAAATGGAGAATGAATTGCCGCAACCACATGTTGCGGCCGCATTCGGGTTAGTAACTACAAACTGCGAACCATTGAGGTCTTCTACAAACTGGATAGCGGCCCCTTCCAGATAAGGAAAACTCATTGAATCAACAACCATTGTGACGCCGCTTTGCACCACCACGGCATCATCTTCAGCTATTTCGTTATCGAAAGTGAATCCATAGGAAAAGCCGTTACACCCTCCTCCTGTGATAAAAACTCTGAGCAGCAAAGAATCATCGCCTTCCCGTTGCTTAAGCGTTCGCACCTTCGAAGCCGCACTTTCGGTAAAATCAATGGCTACACTTTCCATTTGCTTCCCCGCTCTGCCCTNTTGTCANTTTCTACACCTAATGTCCAATGCACCAAGTTTTTGTTCACTTTTTCTGAGCTACCTCTGCCGCAATTTTTGCCACTGTGTTATCTGATCGCGTTGGTTGCTCTGTATGCACCAGTCGACCCTGTACTTGCGCGCCTAACTGCATCTCAATTAGCGCGTAAAATAAGTCTCCCTTAACTTGAGCTCCGGCCGCGAGTTCCAGCCGCAATGTGGCATGAACATCCCCTTCCACTCGCCCGTTCACCACAACTGTTGGCGCTTTAATTTCGCCAGCTACAAGGCCTTCAGGACTCACAATCAGTTTCGCTTCGGGCTTTTCTGCCAGCACATTCCCGTGAACCTCGCCTTTGACAAACAATTGGTTATCAAAGTGAACATCACCCTCCACCTTCGTTCCTGGAGCGATTAACGTTATCGCCTGCTCACTTTTTCCTTTCATGTCTCTTCCCAAAGTCTAATAGTCGCGCGGCCAATTGAGCGCGGACATTCCCCTACTATAACGACCATTCGAAATCCGCACCCGTGGTCTTTTTGCCATTTTGCTGGACGCTGATAGAAACCCGCTCGGGGATAAAGTCCGGCGGCAATCGAATCTGTCCGACTAAATCTTGAAAATACTTGAACCTTAACTTCAGCGGAAATCCGACCACTGCATTTTTTGCATCAAAGATCACCTCCTGGCGACCCCCTTGCAAAATCCCAATTACTTTAAGCTGAATATCGCCCGCAACATATTTTCTTTTTTCCGCGATTTGAGTTACCAGAATAGAGAATTGAAAGATTTGAGGGGTGTTCGTTGCGAGCACCGTAAAACTAGCGACCCGCAACCCCTCTCTCTTCGCGCCCACTTCCATTAAATCACGGTAAAAGCTTACCGCATTTTCCAGCTCAACTTTCTCGCCGAGCAACTGCGTTAACCTTTGCTGCAACTCTTGCGCAGCTTGTTCCTGCACATCAGCGGCAAGCTTTGAAGCCGCGAGTTCTCTCTCCAAACTTTGCTGTAGCCCCTCGAGTGCATTCAGCCGCTGCAACAACGCCCCATTTTGCAAAACAGCTTCTTTGCCGCTCCATTGACCAACCACCAAACCTACCGCCAAGCTAACAGCCATGAGAGCAATGGCCAGCAAAACTTTTTTGAAAATGTGCATGGGCTTGCGATGGACGACTTGGTAGAGCATGAGTTCCTTTCACGAGGTCATTCACTTAAGATTTACGCCAGCTTTTGTAGGCTAGCCAAATTCGTTCTGTTATCTGCCAAGACCTAGCGACTGCTAAACTATCAATACTCGTCGATCGCAGTTGGCTTGCCTTGAGGGCGCACAGCTTAGCCAGATTTTGCGCTTTTACAAAGTCATCTCGGGAAAACGTTATATGTCCATCTATCTGACTCTCAANGCGCTGCATTTGATCAGCGTTGTAACTTGGTTTGCCGGAATCTTTTACTTGCCGCGACTATTTGTCTATCACGCGACGGCAGAGGACCAAGTAAGCAAAGATCGCTTNGTNATCATGGAGACGAAACTNTATCGCCTAATTATGAATCCCTCCATGATTGTGACCCTTGTGCTCGGCGTCTGGATGCTCTGGTTGAACTGGACAGGCTTGTCAAACCAGACATGGATATGGCTAAAAATCGTTCTGGTCATTACTCTAATCGGCTACCACCATTATTGCTTAGGAATCATAAAGGCGTTTATTCGCGGAGACGCTCGCCACAGCGAGAAGTTCTTGCGGATCTTCAACGAAGTACCNGTACTTATTCTCGTCAGCGTGGTCTTCCTCGCAGTATTAAAACCGTTTTAAACGTTACAGAGGTCTCATCGTTATGAATCGCAAACAGTCTTCTGCGCTGATGCAA
Organism: Gammaproteobacteria bacterium; assembly: GCA_002704325.1. GTDB lineage: Bacteria > Pseudomonadota > Gammaproteobacteria > Pseudomonadales > Azotimanducaceae > UBA4421. The sequence continues at coordinate 7,137 of PAFJ01000042.1, forward strand.
CGGGCNTGTCGCACTATTCCCGGCGGCGTGAATTCGCCAGTGCGCGCCTTTAAGGGTGTCGGAGGAGATCCAGTTTTTTTCGACCATGCNGACGGCCCGTACCTCTATGATGTGGACGGCAACCAATATATAGACTACATCGGCTCTTGGGGGCCGATGGTACTTGGCCACAATCACACGCCCACAATCGCCGCTGTCCAACAACAAGCCGCTAAAGCGCTCGGTTTCGGCGCGCCAACTGAAGCTGAAATCGAGCTTGCCGAAACCATTGTGCAGCGAGTACCAAGCATGCAGCAGGTTCGCATGGTCAATTCGGGCACAGAAGCCACAATGTCCGCGATACGCTTGGCTCGCGGTTTCACCGGCAGAGACCTAATTCTAAAATTTACNGGCTGCTANCACGGTCATTCAGATTCTTTACTNGTAAAAGCCGGCAGCGGCGTCTTGACACTGGGATTGCCAAATTCCCCAGGGGTTCCTGCAGAGTTGGCGGCANGCACGCTGTCACTACCATTCAATAATCTGGACGCAGTTGCTCAGGTATTTGAACAATACCCCGGAGAAATTGCTTGCATCATCGTTGAGCCTGTTGCTGGAAACATGGGCTGCATCCCACCAAAACCCGGCTACTTGCAGGGCCTGCGCGACATTGCCCATAAAGATGGCGCGCTCATCATCTTTGACGAGGTCATGACTGGCTTTAGAGTCTCGCCCGGCGGAGCACAAACCCTTTATGACATTGAACCGGACCTGACAACACTAGGGAAAATAGTCGGGGGTGGCCTCCCAGTTGGGGCTTTCGGCGGTCGCGAAGAGATCATGCAATACATCGCTCCTGTTGGCCCAATTTATCAAGCGGGCACGCTATCAGGTAATCCATTAGCCATGGCAGCAGGCCTTAGCACTCTCAGACACCTGACTACAGACGCTTATCAAGCCATTGGCGCAGCAACTGATGCGCTTGTCGATGGGCTAGTGGCGCGGGCNGCAAGCGCTGGACTGCAGGTTTGTGAAAACCGCGTCTGCGGCATGTTCAGCTTATTCTTTGGAATCGATGAAGCCGCGGAATACGACGACGTCGCGGNCTCAAATATCGACCAATTCAACGCTTTCTTTCACGCCATGCTAGATCAAGGCATTTATCTTGCGCCTTCTGCTTTTGAAGCAGGATTCATTAGTGCTACCCACACAAGCGAAGTAATTCAAACCACTCTGGATGCTGCAGAGGTTGCCTTCAGCAAGTTAATCGCAACTTAACGTCAAATTTAAGGAACAAAAATGACACATATCTTTGGGCTTGGTAACGCCATCGTCGACGTCGAGGTTGATGTCGAGGATTCCTTCCTCGATGAACAGAATTTACCTAAAGGTCAAATGATCCTTGTCGACTCGCAACAGGTAAGTGCTCTTACCGCAGCCCTTGAGGGCTCTAAAATGCAACGCTGCAGTGGCGGTTCCGCCGCAAATACTATATTCGCCGCGCAGGGTTTTGGCCTACAAACCAGCTATACCTGCAAAGTGGCCGATGACATAAATGGCCGCTATTTTCTGGATGAAATGGGCGCCGCCGGTATCAGACTTAATGCGAATTGTATGAGTACCGAGGCAGGCGCGAGTTCGGGCCAATGTTTGGTCATGATCAGTAGAGATGCGCAGCGCACTATGTGCACAGATCTTGGCATTTCTGCGAGCTTAACCGCTGAAGCGATCGAAGAATCCGCACTTGCAAAGGCTGAGGTTTTTTACGTTGAGGGCTACCTGAGTTCGTCAGAGAACGCCACCGAAGCCGCAGAGTTGGCGCACGCCCTCGCACAAGCCAATCAGGTGCGCACCGCCGTGTCGTTGTCGGATATTTCTATGGTGACGATCTTCAAAGCTAACTTACAGCGCATCCTGGGTAACGGCGTCCAAAGCCTATTTTGTAATGAAGAGGAAGCGCTTGCTTGGGCCGCCACAGATCGGCTCGATATAGCCATTTCCGAACTTAAAGACATTGCAGAAGAAGTCTATGTCACGGTTGGCGCAAAAGGATCCGTGGTGATAGACAAACAAGGCCAGCAGCTAGAATCTCCCGGGCTCGCCGTTCAACCTGTCGACACAAATGGTGCCGGCGACATTTTTGCGGGCGCCTGTTTAGCAGCACGCTGCCAAGGCGCAACCCCTGCAGAGGCCACGAAGTTTGCTAATCACGCAGCGGCCCACCTGATTACCCAGTATGGGGCGCGACTTAAAACTCCGCAGGACTATGCTGAGCTAAAGAGCGCATATACATAACCCTTTAGTGAAAGGATCGGTCAAAATCAAAGGGGATACGATGGCTCAATGACATGTTAAGCAAATCTGTTTGACACCCATAAGCGAAGATCTCTACGCCCCGATCTGCAGCAGCCCTCAAAGCGTCGGCATACTCTCGGTCTATGTGGGACGCTGGCATGACGCGCTGAATGCCGAGATGCTGCACACAAAACAACAACAAGCCCCGAGCGCCCTGGTCCACAAGCATCTGCAGCGCTTCAACATGTTTTAAGGCTCGAGTGCTTATCGCGTCTGGAAACGCCCCCAGCCCATCCTCTACGTGTAGTGTGACGCTTTTGACCTCAACGAATATATTCTCTTGGCCCTGAGAGAGCAAAAAATCGAAGCGGCCTGCACCGCTTGGAATGGCCGCCTCAGCCTGTATTTGCTCTGCAGACCAGCAACCTAACTCCGTGATAATTCCTCGACCAAGCGCATCCTCTACTAAGCGATTGGCTCGGCCTGTGTTAACACCCACCAGACCGTGCGCGCTTTCCACAAATTCAAGGGTATGCGGATATTTACGCTTTTCATTGTCAGAGCGCGAGTAGTAAACCTTACTGCCTGGTTCTGCACATCCGGTCATCGCGCCGGTGTTGGGGCAATGAATCGTCAAAGTTTTGCCCTGAGCATCAATAATATCTGCCAAAAATCGCTTATAGCGGCGCACTAAGGTGCCGCTCTGCAGTTCCGGCAATTTCATCGCCGCAGCCCCCAAGCCATAAGCGCCTGGCTGATGCGTTCCAAGCCAAGCTCAACCGACGCCATGTCCGTGGTATAGGCAAATCTAACAAATCGGTCACTTTCAAAATCGCCAAAGTCTTTACCTGGCGTTACTGCCACTTGATAATCCTCAATCAAGCGCCAACAAAATTCATCACTGCGCATGCCTGTATGCGATACATCAACATACAAGTAAAAGGCTCCCGCAGGCATAACCGGGATTGTAAAGCCTAGATCCAACAACCCAGCCGCGAGTCTTCTTGAGCGCAGAGAGAATTCAGCAGCGCGCTGTCGGTGCACATACATCGACGCCTCAGAGAAGGCTTCTAATGCTGCGTTCTGCGCTACAGAGCTTGGTGAAATGACTAAATTCTGCGCCAGTTTGGTGAATCGCTCCACGGCGCTTTCTGGAATCACTACCCAGCCAAGNCGCCACCCTGTCATACCAAAGAACTTAGAAAAGCTGTTGAGGACAAACAGGTCGTCGCGTACTGCCAACCCAGATGAATAAGGCGCTTCTTCATGCACAAGCCCCTGATATATTTCATCTAAAATCAAGAAACCATTCTGCCGACCGACCCAGCCACCGATCTCAGAGAGTGTGNCCGCCGCTAGCATGGTGCCCGTAGGGTTAGCTGGGGACGCTAATAATATCCCTCGGTCCTGAGCTTCCCACGCAGACTCGACGTCCTTAAGAGCTAATTGAAAACCACGCTGAGCCTGCAAAGCTATCGCCTTGGTGTCCGCGCCAGCTAATCGCGCGAACACCTTATTACAGGGATATCCAGGATCAGTAATCAGCATACGATCGCCTGGATCCAAAAGCAGTCCTGCCAATAAGATCAATCCACCGCTCGCGCCACTGGTGATTTGTATCCTTGAAACTGGAACGTCTATACCCTGATCACGATAATATGCTGCGATCTTCTCGCGTAACGGCAGAATGCCTTGGGCGGAGGTGTACTTGGTTTTACCACTCCGCAAGGCTTCAATTCCCGCATCTAAAATCGGCTGCGCGGTAGAGAAATCCGGTTCGCCAACCTCAAAATGCACTACGCGCAGCCCTTNGGCCTCAAACTCCTGAGCCCGATGCAACAACTGCATAACCGTGAAGGGCGCTATTTCCGAGCTGCGTACCGAATACATGGCCGAACCGTCTATTGAGGGGGCAAAATAGTGTGCACTATTTCACCTTAAAGGCGTACAAGCTGTGACTAAACATTAGCCAAAAAAAGGCTATGGTCATTCCAAGTCTGTTCTGGTAGGTTACGCGCCCTTCGCAATTACCGGCTTTATGCAACCCCCAACAGAGGACCAATTATGGCGGCTGACGCAAAAGCAAAAACAGCAACCAAAAAGCGCACCACACCCACTGCGAATAAGAAAAAGGCAACAACCGCAGCGGATTCTCCGTTCCGTAACTTCACGCCTTACAAACCCAAGCGCAATGAAGAATATATGAGCGAGGGACAGCTGGCGCATCTCCGAGCAATGCTTTCAGCTTGGCGGACAGACCTTATGGAAGAGGTAGACCGCACCGTAAACCATATGCAAGACGAAGCAGCCAACTTTCCGGATCCAGCAGATCGCGCGACCCAAGAGGAAGAGTTCAGTATCGAATTAAGGACTCGTGACCGCGAACGTAAATTAATCAGAAAAATCGACAGCACGATCGAGCGTCTGGACCAAGACGATTACGGTTACTGCGAAACTTGTGGTATCGAAATCGGCTTACGTCGACTTGAAGCTAGGCCCACCGCTACACAATGCGTTGATTGCAAAGCGCTCGATGAAATTAAGGAACGGCAGCTTCACGGCTAGCAATTCTAGATCGACGAGCGGGAGCGTACGTTGATTGCTGGTCGCTTTGCCCCGTCGCCAACTGGCCCACTGCATATGGGCAGTTTGGTCACTGCTTTGGCGAGCTACTGTTCAGTTAAGCAAGCGGGCGGACAGTGGCTGGTTCGTATCGACGACCTAGATCCCCCCAGACAAGATCCAAATGCCGAAAACGCCATCATTCGCTCTCTCGCTGCACACGGCTTGAACTCCGATAGGCCAATAATATTCCAAAGCGATCATGCAGTTGCTTATGAATCTGCTCTGCAAAAGCTGACTCCTCACCTCTTTTATTGCAAATGCAGCCGCAGAGAATTACGGGCTCATGACCGATACCCGGGCACTTGCAGGGCCGCTAAAACACCGACTCCTGATCGCGCAGTGCGTGTGTTGATGCTCGATGCTGAACATGACTACACAGACGGATTTTTAGGTCAGGTTGCCGCTGATTTTGCGACCCAACTCGGCGACTTTATCGTCAAGCGCAGAGATGGTTTGATCGCGTATAACTTAGCTACCGCCGTCGACGATGGAGACACCATCAGCGAGGTGCTACGCGGCCAGGATCTGTTACCGGTTACTGCGCCACAACGCTACTTAATGCAGTTACTCGGCCTTAACGTGCCCAACTATACGCATATCCCCTGCCTCGAATTCAATGATGGCACAAAGTTGTCAAAACAGTCCCACGCGCCTCCTCTGGACGACGCCTGTGCCCTCACCAATCTTCGAGCAGCACTTGGCTACTTGGGCTTCCGCGCTCCCGACCCAATTAATTCTATAAGCAGTTTGTTAAATTGGTCCATTCAGCACTTCGACTTAACCCAAATCCCTGACAAATTGCCAAAATACCGACCTTGTTAAGCTGCTCACGATGGCTCGCACAACGGCGACGCCAGCTTGTAGCTTTGTTAATATCCACGCATGACTGAACTGTTGCTCATTGATAACAAGCGCGAACGCAGCGCCGAACTCACAGAATTGCTGGGGGCTCAAGGTATTGGCGTACAAGAAGCCGAGTCGTTAGACAACGTTACTCTAGGACAGTTCGATTGCTTGCTACTCAACAGCACCAATGTCCCAGAGGATTTTGAAAACATTACGGCCCAGTTGCCGGTCATTATCTTAGCCATTGCTGGCACCGTCAAAGAAGCAGTCAACGCTATCCAACTCGGGGCGAAGGACTACCTTGAGCATCCGATAAAGCATGAGGAACTCCTCGCCGCAATCGAAAGGGCTTGCGCCTATCCGTCGAATAGGGCGAATGTTGCAGCAACCGATATGCATTTAATTGGCTCATCTGAAAACACTCAAACCTTGCGCAAACGCATCGAGAAAGTGGGCCCAAGCGACTCTCCAATTTTAATCCTTGGACAATCCGGCACCGGCAAAGAAATAGTAGCGAAAGCTCTGCATGCCGCCAGCAGAAGAGCGCGGGCGCCAATGATCACGATTAACTGCGCAACCGTGCCAGAGAACCTGATAGAAACGGAGCTTTTCGGCATCGAACCCTTTGGCCATTCTCAGTCGGGTGGCAATGGTTTGGTGGAGGCCGCAAACGGCGGGACCCTGTTTCTCGACGAAATTGCAGAACTTAGCCTAAGCGCCCAAGCGAAACTCATTCATGTGGTTCAGGGCGAAAATCGCAAGGTCGGCAGTGCGCGATCAAAGCCCGTAGACGTTCGACTGATCGCCGCAACCCACCGCGATTTGCAGGCGCTTACGGAGTCCGGAGAATTTCGCTCCGATCTTTTTTATCGCTTAAACGTCCTGACATTCCAGCTCGCGCCACTGCAAAACCGCAGCGAAGATATCCTAGAGATTGGCTCATGGTTACTCGGACAGGCCTGCCTGAGACTAGATAAAAAAGGCCTTATACTTGGCCAAGCCGCCAAAGATACGATGGTCGCTTATCATTGGCCAGGTAACGTTCGTGAATTGAGCAACGCCATCGAGCGTGCTGTAATTTTGTCCGATGATGACGGCGAAATTACACCGAGTCTGTTGGCGATCGAACCCATTCAGCGACGNTCTGACCCTGAAGCAGGACACGAGACCGATGTCACACAAACCTCGTTGGAGGACTACTTCGTTCGATTCGTGCAGGACAATCAAGATCAACTGACNGAAACAGAACTGGCCGAAAAGCTCGGCATTAGTCGCAAAAGTTTATGGGAACGTCGCCAAAGACTGAACATACCTCGCAAGAAAACTCGTAAACGCGGGCCACGGATCGACACTGGAGCCGACAACTGAGCTCGAAAACGGCAGTTCGCACAACCGCTCACGCTATTAATCCAGAGCAGTTGGACAAAGATGCGCTTGATGTTATTCAACAACTGAACGCACACGGCTATACCGCACTGCTCGTTGGCGGTTGCATTCGTGATGTAATGTGCGGCTTAAAACCCAAAGATTTCGACGTAGCAACAGATGCACCACTGGACGAGATCAAACGCATTTTTCGTCGTTCGCGGATAATCGGACGGCGTTTCCCGATCGCGCACGTACGCTACGGGAGAAATTTAATTGAGGTCTCAACGTTCCGACAGTCTGTGTCGGACAATATCGAGCATGATGCCCAAGGCATGATCCTGCGCGATGAAGCATTTGGCACGCTCCAAGAGGATGCCTTTCGCCGTGATTTCAGCATTAACGCGCTCTACTTTGACCCTAAAAGTCAGGAAATCATCGACTATGTTGATGGTCTGGAAGATCTAGCCAATCAACGCATAAGGCTGATCGGCGAACCCGCCGTTCGCCTCGCAGAAGATCCTGTACGGATACTCAGGGCTGTGCGCTTTGCCACTAAGCTTAAGTTCACTTTGGATGCTCATATTGTCGAGTTGATCGAGGACAGTGCCGAGCGTTTGCAAGCTATTCCTCCTGCACGGTTATTCGATGAATTCTTGAAACTATTCTTAACAGGTTTCGGCGAAACTATTTGGCATCAGATCCGCAACACTGGGATCGCACGCGCACTGTTTCCGACCTGTAATCCAAATAGTGATTTGATTATCGCTGCGATGCGCAATACTGATGAACGGATTAAAAGCGGCTTATCAGTNACCCCGGGATTTTTAATTGCTGTCTTGCTGTGGGAAGACTATGTGGCAAGAGCATCTGACGCGGCATTAGGTGACGATGATCCTGCATTTGCAACCCTACGTAATCAGCAACACACCATTGCCATACCCAGACGCTTCGGAACATTTGCTAAAGAAACATGGATGATTCAGGAGCGGCTAATTAAACGGAACCCAAGAACCATCGCTCGACTCCTGCAACACAAACGTTTTCGCGCCGGGTTCGACTTTCTCTGTTTACGCGCAGAGTCAGAACCTACGCTCGGCGACTGCGCAACGTGGTGGGGTACTTTCCAAGAACAGGATGAGGCGGGTCAAAACGCCATGATAGAGCAACTACCGAGACCTCAGCGCAAGCGACGACGGCGTAATAAACGCGACATTGCAAGTTAATATCGNTGCTTTGACATTCGAGCCTACCGGGCACAGTAACAGTTGAACCCGCGCTTACCCTTGTACATAGTTAACGCTATCCATTTAGTCTGCGAATCCAGTGACCCTAAGCGTTGAATCCGAAAATCCCGATCAAACGAACCCTAAAGTAGGCTCGATTCGACACAGTGATTCGAGCGCCGAGTTGCCGTCCTTTATCGCCGTAGAAGGCCCTATTGGCGTTGGTAAAACAACCCTAGCTCGACGTTTAGCCGAATCCTTAGATTATCCGCTAATGCTCGAACCGGCAGCGGAAAACCCCTTTCTAGATCGCTTTTATACCGAAGGAGCGAGTCAAGCCCTGCCAACCCAACTGTTCTTCTTACTGCATCGTGCCCGACAACTTGCGGATATGCCCTCAGGCGGGCTGCTCGATCAAAATCTGGTCGCAGATTTTCTCATGGAGAAAGATGAACTGTTCGCAAAACTCACATTAGATTCTCAAGAGTTTGCGCTTTATCAGCAAATTCAAAGCAGCTTAAAGCTGAATCCACCCACCCCTGATCTTGTAATCTATTTGCAAGCACCAACCGACGTTTTACTGCAACGTATTCATCAGCGTGGTCTGCAATCCGAATTACAGATTGATGCAGACTATTTGGTCTCATTGTCGGAAAGCTATACGGAATTTTTCCACTATTACGACGACGCACCGCTACTCATCGTAAACGCCTCTGAAATCGACTTCGCCCACAACGATATTCATTTCGACCACCTACTCGAACAGATTGTGCATATGGAAGGCAGTAGGCAGTTTTTTAATCCCAATCCGACCCTTCTATAAACGGCGAGACCACTTAATTTGACCATCTGGAACACTTTGCAAGCGCATTCCCAGCGCTTGGCCACGATCCCCACAGAGCAACTGATCACGGACGAACAGCGCCAAGCTAAACTGACATTTGACATCGCTGGATGCCATTTCGATCTGAGTCGACAACGTCTCGACCAGCCTGCGCTCGACGATCTCATCGTGCTGGCTGAGGAAGCTAACGTAGAATCATTACGAAATGCCCTATTCGCTGGCGAAGAATTGAATATCAGCGAACGCAGACCAGTCTTACATATGGCCCTGCGCGACGGTGTCCCACACTTGTCGGCGGATCTAGTAGACGAGATAGAAACGGCTCGACAAAAGCTCTTCCAATGCGCTGACGCGGTGCGCTCTGGTACTTGGCGCGGTTACACCAACAAACCTATTACGGATGTCGTGCACATGGGCATTGGCGGTTCGCATCTGGGCCCCGAGCTCATCACCGAAGCGCTGGATGACTACGCCCAGGCGACCCCGAAAATTCATTTCGTCGCCAATATTGACGGACTTGATCTAGCCACAGCCCTGAAATCCCTGAATCCTGAAACCACGCTATTTATCGTTGCGTCTAAATCTTTTTCGACTTTAGAAACGTTGGAAAATGCCCGAAGTGCGCGCAATTGGTTTCTCGAGAGAACGTGCAATAAGGCTGCGATTTCTCAGCACTTTATCGGCATTACTAACAACTTCACCGCTGCCAAAGAATTTGGATTAGCCGAGGCCAATTTGTTCTCCATATGGGACTGGGTCGGCGGCCGCTACTCGTTGTGGTCCGCCATGGGCTTACCCGCGGCAATAGCCATCGGCAGCGATAACTTTGAGCAACTACTGCACGGCGCCGCAATGGTAGACAGGCACTTTGCCCAAGCCCCTAGCGCCGAAAATTTGCCTCTAACATGCGCCCTTGCCGGACTATGGAACTACAACATCCTAGGTTGCCAAAGTCTTGCGATATTGAGCTACGACCAACGGTTACGGCTATTGCCTGATTATTTGCAACAACTGGAGATGGAAAGTAACGGCAAATCCGTGAGTCGCGAGGGTGAAGCGCTCGACTATACGACTATGCCTATATTGTGGGGTGGGTGTGGCACCAATGGCCAACACGCCTATCACCAGTTGTTGCACCAGGGCACATCTGCCTATGCCGCTGACATCATCATTGTTGCAAAGGATACGGCGAATCTACCCCATCATCGAAATTGGCTTAATGCCAATGCCTTGGCTCAGGCCCAAGCAATGGCTAACGGCTGGGATCCACAGTCTACCGACGAAAGCCATCGCGCTGTCATTGGACAACACCCACTATCGATGGTGTTGATCGACGAATTGGGGCCCACTCAGCTAGGGGCACTATTGGCAACCTACGAGCACAAGGTCTTTTGCCAAGGCGCGCTGTGGAACATAAACTCTTTCGACCAGTGGGGCGTAGAGCTTGGTAAAAAGCTTGCGGAACCAATCTACCGCAGCCTGAGCGACCAACATGATCTTGGTTCTTTGTACGATAGAGCCACCGATGCTCTAATCACGAGGCTCAAGAAGCCCCAGACTTAACGGACTTTTGTTTTAGGAACGCATCATGAGCGAAGTATTCGACATCCCGGCTAACATTGCATCGCGCTGCTTAATTAACCCAAAACAGTACGATGCTATGTACAAGCAATCCATCGAAGAACCTGATGTATTCTGGTCCGAGCAAGCTGCCACGTTTCTGGCATGGACAAAACCCTGGGAGCACGTTTCGCAAGTAGATATGCAGCAGGGGCAAATCGCCTGGTTTAACGGGGGTGAACTTAACGTATCAACGAATTGTATTGATCGGCATTTACCCGCAAGAGCCGATCAGACAGCCATTATCTGGGAAGGCGATGAACCTACAGAAGAGTCGCATATCACCTACCAGCAACTTTACGAACGAGTCTGTCAGCTTGCCAACGGACTGCGCGAACGCGGCGTCAAAAAGGGCGATCGAGTATGTATCTATATGCCCATGATTCCCGAAGCTGCCTACGCAATGCTTGCCTGTGCGCGCATTGGCGCCATACACAGCGTTGTCTTTGGCGGTTTTTCCCCACAATCGCTGCAAGATCGAATACTCGACTCCGATTGTCGGACCGTCATCACGGCTGACGAGGGTGTACGCGGAGGCCGTATCGTCCCACTCAAAGAGAATGTTGATGAGGCTCTAAGCAACTGCCCAAACGTCCACAGCGTAATCACCGTCAAACGCACCGGTAATCAGGTGCCGTGGAATTCAGCTCGCGACGTTTGGTATAGCGAACTGACCGCAGACCAAGCAACAACGGCAGAACCCGAAATCATGGCAGCGGAAGACCCGTTGTTCATTCTGTATACCTCTGGCTCTACGGGAAAACCGAAGGGTGTGCAGCATTCCAGCGCCGGCTATTTATTGCATGCCGCAATGAGCCACAAATACGTTTTTGANTATCAAGACGGTGACATCTACTGGTGCACAGCAGACGTCGGTTGGATAACCGGTCACTCGTATATCGTTTATGGCCCATTGGCTAACGGCGCAACAACACTCATGTTCGAGGGTATTCCAACCTATCCGGATGCGTCCCGTTGCTGGCAGGTTATCGACAAACATCAGGTTAATGTTTTTTATACTGCACCCACCGCACTTCGCCAACTCATGGCACAAGGGGACGAATTCGTCACGCGCAGTTCTAGGGACTCTCTACATTTGCTTGGCAGTGTTGGCGAACCCATAAACCCAGAGGCGTGGGATTGGTATCACCGCGTGGTCGGGGAGCGGCGATGCCCAATCGTCGATACTTGGTGGCAAACTGAAACAGGCGGGATCATGATCACGCCACTTCCAGGCGCAACTGCGCTTAAACCTGGGTCCGCGAGCCGCCCATTTTTCGGTGTTAAGCCCGCTTTGATGGATCCAGACGGCAACCTTATCAACGAACCCGCCGCCTCGGGCAATCTCGTTATAACGGGTTCGTGGCCAGGTCAAATCCGCTCAGTATACGGCGACCATCAAAGAGTCATCGATACCTATTACAGCACCTATAAGGGTTACTACTTTACCGGTGATGGAGCGCGACGCGACGAAGACGGTTATTACTGGATCACCGGTCGGGTTGACGACGTAATGAATGTATCAGGACATCGGATCGGCACAGCAGAGGTAGAGAGTGCTCTAGTACTGCATCCGAGCGTTGCTGAAGCGGCAGTCGTCGGATTTCCCCACGATCTTAAAGGCGAGGGGATCTACGCGTACGTTACCCTGATGCAGGGTGATGACCGGGAACCTGGGGCTTTACGCGATGAACTAATTGCCATGGTACGAAAAGAGATAGGCCCCATCGCCAAGCCGGATGCAATCCAATGGGCACCAGGCTTACCGAAAACTCGTTCGGGAAAAATCATGCGCAGAATATTACGCAAAATCGCTGCAGACGAATTGGACAACCTAGGCGATACGTCCACTTTAGCNGACCCCAGTGTCGTAGATGACTTGATCACTAACCGAATCAAATAAGCATAAAAAAGCCGGCTTGCGCCGGCTTATGCGTGGGTTGTCGCAGGGTTTACTCAGCAGCTTCTTGGGCTTGTTGATAATTCCCCAACTCCTTGATTGACAATTTAATACGGCCGCGTTGATCCACGTCCAAGACCACTACCTCGACCTCCTGCCCCTCGGACAAGTAGTCAGTTACAGTCTCGACACGCTCTTCAGCGATTTGTGAAATGTGCAGTAGGCCATCCTTACCTGGCAAAATATTCACAAACGCGCCAAAGTCTACAATGCGCTCGACCTTACCTTTGTATATTCGACCTACCTCGGCCTCTGCTGTAATTTCTTGAATGCGGTTTACAGCCGCGTCCTTTGCAGCTCCGTCCTCGGCGTAGATTCGAACGCTACCGTCATCATTTATATCAACTTCGGCTCCAGTCTCCTCTACGATGCCGCGGATAGTCGCCCCACCCTTGCCGATAATGTCGCGAATTTTGTCCGGATGCACATGCAAGGTCACCATGGCTGGTGCGTTGTCGGACAATTCCTCACGAGATGCACTGATGACTTTATTCATTTCATTAAGAATATGGACTCGCGCTTCGAACGCCTGTGCGAGTGCAGCCTCCATAATTTCCTCGGTGATGCCATCGATCTTGATGTCCATCTGCAAGGCAGTAACCCCTGCAGCCGTTCCCGCCACCTTGAAATCCATATCTCCAAGATGATCTTCATCGCCCAAAATATCCGTTAACACAGCGTAACGGTTGCCTTCCTTCACCAGACCCATAGCTACGCCGGCAACCGGCGCCGTCACCGGCACTCCGGCATCCATTAACGCAAGAGATGTTCCACAGACACTGGCCATAGAACTTGAGCCATTTGACTCGGTAATCTCTGATACGACTCGAATGGTATAAGGGAAATCTTCAGAATTCGGCAGCGCTGCGCTGACACCGCGACGGGCTAATTTGCCGTGACCGATCTCACGTCGCTTTGGCCCGCTCATGAAACCCGCCTCACCAACGCTGTAGGGAGGGAAGTTGTAGTGCAACATAAAGGTNTCTTTAAAAGATCCTTCCAGCGCATCAATCAACGCAGCGTCGCGGAGCGTGCCCAATGTAGCAACAACAAGCGCCTGAGTCTCACCACGAGTNAATAGAGCCGATCCATGCGCCTTGGGCAGCACACCGACTTCAACCTCGATAGGCCGNACGGTTCGTAAATCGCGCCCGTCTATCCGCGGCTCACCGTTGAGCACCCGTTGACGCACCAAGTCTTTCTCAACTTTACCGAACATCCCCGAGACGTCGTCAACGCTTGCCACCGCATCGTCGCCTCCGGCAAGCTCAGCAATCGCTGAATCAAGTAACGCGCGCACGCGGTCTTGACGTTCCATTTTTTCGCTAATGCGATAGGCATCACCAAGGTCGGATTTCACCGCGCCCTCTACCTGCGCCAACAAATTTTCGTCTTTGGCTTCAGGCTGCCAATCCCAAGTGGGCTTGCCAGCCTCGCTGGCCAGTTCGGCTACCGCTGTAATGATCACTTGCATCTCCTGATGCGCGAACAAAACTGCGCCCAACATTTGGTCTTCAGAAAGCTCTTTCGCTTCAGACTCCACCATAAGCACAGCGCCAGCCGTTCCAGCCACCGCCATATTGAGGTCAGAGTTGGCAAGAACATCATAGCCAGGGTTAAGCAAGTACTGGCCGTCAACATAACCGACCCGTGCAGCGCCAATAGGCCCGGCAAAGGGAATACCCGAAAGAGCCAGGGCCGCCGAGGTACCAATCATTGCCGCGATATCTGGGTCTTGGTTCTTATCGGTAGACACAACAGTACAGACGACCTGCACTTCATTCATAAACCCTTTAGGAAATAACGGCCTAATCGGGCGATCAATGAGTCTTGACGTCAGCGTCTCTTTTTCGCTTGGTCGACCTTCACGCCGAAAGAATCCACCTGGAATCTTACCCGCCGCATATGTTTTCTCTTGGTAGTTTACTGTTAAAGGAAAGAAGTCTTGACCTGGCCGAGCACTTTTGGCTCCGACTACAGTTGTCAAAACTACAGTATTGCCGATGGTAACAACCACCGACCCGGTTGCTTGTTTAGCAATCTTATTGGTCTCAATAGACACCTGCTGATCGCCAAACTGAAATTGTTTGGTTATGGGATTCAAATTGTATTCTCCGAGTCAGGCCACGCCTAATGCGCGGTCAGTTTTTAATAGTCCAATGTAGGGTTAACGACGCAACCCTAAACGCTTAATTAAATCGCTNTATCGAGCGACGTCTTTATTTTTCAAATAGTCCAACAGCTTGCGGCGTTGATTAACCATTCTGATCAGGCCACGACGAGAGTGATGATCTTTGTGGTGCTCCTTGAAATGTCCCTGCAAGGTGTTGATATTGTGGGTCAATAGAGCAACCTGCACTTCCGGAGAACCCGTGTCTCCGTCTTCAAGTTGATATTCCTTAACGATTTCTGCTTTGCTCTTCGCACTCAGCGCCATTTTAATCTCCTTAATACGCTAGTTTATTAGCGATGGAACCGCGCATATTTACAGTACCAACGCCTCGCTTCAGCCAACGTTTTAGTCGTGCACCACTAATCTCCGTGGCGCGACACGACCATCGGCTAAAATTTCTCCAACACCGAGAAAACGCTCTTCCGAATTCTCAGCTATTTCCATCAGCTGCACCCATCCGTTCAACGGGGCATGCGCTACCTGCACTGGCTGACCCTGGCGAACAAAGTAAGCCGTTGGTTCAACCATTTTAACCGCTGGCCATTGCGCTACCGCACTAGCCATCGGCTGCAGCAAGGCATCTAGNCCTTGCTGNTCCTCAATCTGGCGCAAGGCATCCAGATCAACCATCTCTTTCTCGCAGTACGGTCCCGCGGCGCGCCGATGCAGGCTCTTCACGTGGGCGCCGCACCCTAGGGCTTTGCCCAAATCTTCGGCGATACTGCGAACATAGGTGCCTTTACTGCAATGCAGCTCTATCTCAAACTCATCGGAAATGAATTCCGACATTTCAATCTCATAGACCATGACATCACGGACTTTACGTTCAACAGCAATACCTTGGCGCGCCAGCTTATATAATGGTTGCCCATTATGCTTTAAAGCCGAGTACATTGGTGGTACTTGCTTTATCGCACCGCGGAATGCACAAATCGCCTGTTCAACCTCACTAGCGCCTATGCCAGCAGGGCTCACTTCGCTGATCACCGCGCCATCAGCGTCACCGGTATCGGTGGTAATACCCAGCCTGATCCGCGCCCGGTACTTTTTATCCGACTCCAACAAATACTGGGAAAATTTTGTTGCCTCACCAAAACACAGCGGCAAAACCCCGGTTGCAAGTGGATCTAAACTGCCCGTATGCCCTACTTTTTGCGCCCCATAAATTCGCTTCGCTTGCTGCACCGCATCGCTTGACGTCATGCCGGCTGGCTTGTTCAGCACAAGCACGCCATTAACTTTTCTACCGCGACGCGTTCTACCCATTTTGATCTTGCCGCGTCGCATCTTCGGCCACAGCATCTGCAATAAGTTTTTCTAACCGCGGACCCGATTCTAATAACTCATCGTAATGAAAACGCGGCCGCGGCGTTGTGCGCATTTTGTGCTGCTTGGCCAGCTCAGAACGGAAAAATCCTGCGGCGTTATTCAATACGTCTAGTAACTCCTGTTTCTTTTCCGCCGAATCCGCCTCCAAAGCGGAAATATAAATCTCTGCATAAGACAGATCTTTACTGACCCTTACATCGCTCACACTGACAAACGCACCAACGCGTGGGTCGCGCATTTGCGTTTGTAATATTTTCGCAATCTCGTCACGAACGAAGTCGGCAACGCGCAATTCCCGAGACATGTCAGCTAACCTCGCCCAATACCAAGCAGTTCCACATACCGCGCTACCTTCGCAAGCTATAGCTCGCGGGCAATTTCCTTGGTATCNAAAACTTCAATTGAGTCGCCGGAGCGCACATCGTTGTAATTACGCACGCCTATGCCGCACTCAGTNCCGTTTCGAACATCGTTAACATCGTCTTTAAATCTTCGCAGCGACTCCAGTTCACCCTCGTAAATCACTACATTGTCACGCAGTACACGGATGGGCTTATTTCGATAAACGACGCCTTCCACCACCATGCAACCAGCTATTTGGCCGTACCTAGGTGACTTAAAGACATCACGAACTTCGGCGATACCAACAATCTCTTCACGTACTTCCGGAGCCAACATNCCGGTTAAGACGCTCTTAATATCGTCCATAAGTTCATAAATTACACTGTAATAGCGCAGGTCTACGCCCTCGCGCTCCAACAGTGTTTTAGCGCGCTTGTCCGCTCGAACATTAAATCCGAAAACCGCAGCGCCATAAGTGACCGCCATGGTCGCATCCGATTCAGAGATGCCGCCAACTCCCGATCCCAGCACCTGCACGGAGACTTCATCATTGCCGATTTCCGCCATAGCTTGAACAATGGCTTCTAAGCTGCCGCGAACGTCCGCTTTAACGACCACTTTAAGTATGCGTTTCTCACCCTCCGCCATATTGACGAACATATTTTCAAGCTTCGCTGCCTGCTGCATCGCCTGCAGCCGCTCCTGTGTCTTATCACGACGGAATTCGGCCAGATCGCGTGCGGAGCGCTCATCAGTCACTACTGCGAACTCGTCTCCGGCGCTCGGAGTGCCATTTAACCCGAGTACTTCAACCGGCTGGGCAGGTTCGGCGACCTTAGTGGCTGCCCCTTTGTCATCGAGCATTGCGCGAACTCGACCGTGGAATTCTCCAGCGATCACAATATCGCCTTGACGTAAGGTACCGTTCTGAATGAGCACAGTTGCTACAGGACCGCGACCTCGATCCAATTGTGACTCGATTACCACTCCTTGAGCAGGTGCTTCGATAATGGCTCCGATTTCTAACAACTCAGCCTGAAGGGTGATCGCTTCCAGCAACCCCTCGACGCCTTCGCCTGTCATTGCCGAAACTTTGACGAACTGCGTTTCACCGCCCCATTCTTCAGGCACGACGTCTTTAGACGCAAGTTCGTTAGTGACTCTATCTGGATCCGCTCCCTCCAAATCGATCTTGTTGATGGCGACGATCATGGGCACTTCGGCTGCTTTCGCGTGCTGAATTGCTTCTTCAGTTTGTGGCATCACGCCATCATCAGCAGCAACCACTAGAATTACGATATCCGTTATCTTGGCCCCTCGCGCACGCATCGACGTGAATGCTGCGTGGCCGGGTGTATCAATAAAGGTAATATCGCCATTATTCGTAGGGACACTGTAGGCACCAATATGCTGGGTAATCCCTCCGGCTTCGCCACTGGTCACTCGCGTATCGCGGATGTGATCGAGAAGGGATGTTTTACCGTGATCCACATGACCCATTACCGTGACCACCGGCGCACGTTGTTCGGTATCTCCCTCAATGACTAATGAAGCTTCGAGTTGTTCCTCGAGCACATCTTCGCTGACGATTTTTATTCGGTGACCCATTTCTTCGACGACTAACGTCGCAGTATCCACATCGACCGTCTGATTAATGGTCGCCATCACCCCGAGCCCCATCAGGGTCTTAATCACCTCGCCCGCCTTAACTGCCATACCTTGCGCTAGCTCACCGACGGTAATCATTTCACCGACTTCGACCTCTCGCGAAATAAATTCTGTTGGTTGAAACTCCCCACCCTGCTGATCAACCTTGAGGGGAGTATCGCGCTGAGGCTGTCGGCGCTTCGTTCGACGTTCAGATTTTAGACTCAGTTCACGGCGCCGGTTGTCTCCACGCCCAGCGCTACCACCGGTGCGTTCACGCCCACGGCCACGCTTGCCACCGCGCTGCTCAGACTGTTCCTTCGCTTGTATATCGGCAGCAGAGACCGCCGGTTCGCCGGTTTTTTTGGCCTCTGCTTCTGCTTCAGCCTTTTGCGCAGCCTCAGCCCGCTCTTGCTCAAGCCGCTGCTCTTCCTCTTGGCGCTGCTGCTCTTCTGCGGCCAAGCGCTCGGTTTCTTCCTTGCGCTGCAGATCGGCTTCGCGTGCATCCTCTTCAGCTTGAACACGTGCAGCTTCTTCGTCGCGAATGCGCTTAGCTTCTAGCTCACTTTGCGAAATGCCTTGTTCTGCTGGTTCCGGAGTTTCCGCAGGTTCCGCTTCACTACGTTTTACGTAGGTTCGCTTACGCCGCACCTCTACNGTGACGTTACGGCCAGCACGNCCCTGACCCGACTTGAGAGTGCCNGTGCTCTTGCGTTTTAAAACGATCTTCTCTGCCGGTTTGGCGGCCTCGCCATGGCTGCGCTTCAAGAAGCCCAGTAGCGCCTGTTTTTGCTCTTCGGTTACAGCGTCACCTTCAGACTTGTGGTCNAAACCAGCTTCCTTCATNTGCTTAAGCAAACGATCTACCGGCGCGCCCACTGTATCTGCAAGTTGTTTAACTGTTACATCTGCCATCGATAACTCCAACTGGCTCGCACCAATGCGGCCAGCGTTTTCTTATTCCGCCGCCGCTTCTGCNGCTTCAGCGAACCANGGCTCGCGAGCTTTCAAGATCAATGCTGCTGCTCTTTCTTCGCCTATATCTGGATCAATTTCTAGCAACTCAGGTACGGCCAATTCCGCCAAGTCTTCCATCGTAATCACTTCATGCGAAGCCANCCTAAATGCTAAATCGCGCTCCATGCCTTCCATTTCCAAGAGATCATCCGCCGGTTTGTTATCACCCAACGCCTCCTCNCTCGCAATGGCTCGGGTCAACAAAGCATCCTTAGCGCGGTTGCGCAGCTCATCAACGATTTCTTCGTCAAATCCTTCTATCGCNACNATTTCCTCTAACGGCACGTAGGCGATTTCTTCCAAGGTCGTGAACCCTTCTTCCACCAAAACGGCGGCAACGTCTTCGTCTACCGATAACGCATTCATAAAGTCGCCAATGAATTTACTCGACTCAGCTTCAAGTTTTTCGGCAGCTTCTTCTTCGGTCATAATATTCAAAGACCAACCGCATAGATCACTCGCTAGGCGCACATTTTGGCCACCACGACCAATCGCCTGAGCGAGATTCTCTTCGGTTACGGCAATGTCCATTGCATGAGTTTCTTCGTCTAAAACGATAGACGCTACTTCGGCGGGTGCCATAGCGTTAATCGTCAGCTGAGCTGGATTGTCATCCCAAAGCACGATGTCGATTCGCTCTCCCGCCAACTCTCCAGAGACAGCTTGGACTCTAGANCCACGCATGCCAACGCATGCACCAACAGGATCAATTCGACCATCATTGGTCTTTACTGCAATCTTCGCACGTGACCCTGGATCGCGTGCAGCGCCCAAGATTTGAATAACATCTTCGGCGATTTCAGGCACTTCGACTTTAAATAATTCCACCAACATAGACCGTGCCGTGCGTGACAAGACGAGCTGCGGGCCGCGATTATCAGGGCGGATTTCTACAAGCATCGCGCGCAGGCGGTCACCGATTCGAAATATCTCTCTTGGGATTAAATGCTCGCGAGTAAGAATACCCTCTGCGTTATTGCCCAGATCAACAATGACGCTATCGCGGCCCAATTTTTTCACCGTGCCGCTAACTAGTTCGTTAACTCTAGATTCATACGCTTCTACAACNTGGGCGCGTTCTGCTTCGCGGACTTTTTGCACAATAACTTGCTTGGCGGTTTGTGCGGCGATGCGTCCGAACGCAACCGAATCAACCTGTTCTTCAATCACATCACCAAGCACAGCGTCTGGCTTAAAGCTTTGCGCTTGATCTACCGAATACTGGGCCTCTGGATTGACTTCAGCCTCTTCGTCCGCTTCGATTTNATCAAANTCTACAACNGCCCAAGTGCGGAATGTTTCGTATTCGCCGCTTTCGCGGTCAATTGCNACGCGAAATTCAGCATGTTCGCCATACCTTTTCTTAGTCGCAACGGCTAGGGCGGACTCTATCGCGCCAAACAATACGTCTTTAGAAACACCCTTCTCATGCGATACGGACTCAACCACCAAAAGTATTTCTTTACTCATTTACTCGCCTCAATCAAAAGATGGCACGAGCCGTGCCTTTTGAACATTTTCTAACGGCAGCAGATATTCATTCTCTGCTTCTTGCACAATCGCCATGTGATCCTCAACGCCGGCCAATACACCTGTTATTCGCTTCCGCCCTTCGAAAGGGTAATTCAGTCGAATTTCTACGCGCTCACCCACATGTTCTGTGTAGTGTTTTTCCTTAAATAGCACCCTATCCATACCAGGAGACGAAACTTCCAAGGTATAGCGACTGCTTATTAGTTCCTCAATATCCAACAGGTCGCTTACGTGCCTGCTTACAGCTGCGCACAAGTCCACATCAATACCGTCTTCTCTATCTATGTAGATTAGCAATTTGCTGTATTTTCCTTGGCTGAGGTATTCAATCCCCCAAACCTCGCAGCCAAGCGATTCGACCGTTGGCGCGATAAGCTCTTCTATCTGTATCTCCCTAACATTCAATACCTTGCAACCTCGCCTCAAAAAAACGGTAAGGTTTTGCGCACGCCTAAATGCCACGCTACCCTGCCCAGAACTCTTTATTACTGGCACAAAAAATGGGCCTTACGCCCATCTCATTTACGTGACCCTAGCTGTTTCTCGCCTGNGATCCGGACAATCANCGGATCNGCCGCCTGAAACAANGAAGTCGTTCACGTTTAGACTTCACACGTATGTGCGCTGTTAACGCACTTACTCTCACCCAGCGGANCACCGCCTGAGTAACAAAAAGCCCCGTAATCGGGGCTTTCCTAAGATGGTAGCGGGGGCAGGATTTGAACCCACGACCTTCGGGTTATGAGCCCGACGAGCTACCAGACTGCTCCACCCCGCATCAATAGGGACGCGAATTATAG